>NZ_CP059275.1:1800000-2002500 GCF_013694365.1 Limosilactobacillus reuteri | reverse complement strand
ATGCGCCCTTCATAACTTAACCTATGCCGTGAGGCATGGAGCGGACCATTACTAATCGGTCGAGGACTTAACCAAGGAGCGGTAAGGTTTATTGGAAGAGAATAGATAGGATTTAGTTTTGAGAGCACAAGCTCTCGTCCGAAGGGACAAAGCATCAGCAAGTGAATCGGCTTCTGCAAGTGCCAGTGAATCCGCTTCTGCTAGTGCAAGCGAATCAGCATCAGCAAGTGCCAGCGAATCGGCATCAGCAAGTGAATCAGCATCAGCAAGTGCCAGTGAATCAGCTTCTGCTAGTGCCAGCGAATCAGCATCAGCAAGTGCCAGCGAATCAGCATCAGCAAGTGGCAAGTGAATCAGCATCAGCAAGTGCCAGCGAATCGGCATCAGCAAGTGAATCGGCATCAGCAAGTGCCAGTGAATCCGCTTCTGCTAGTGCCAGCGAATCAGCATCAGCAAGTGCCAGCGAATCGGCATCAGCAAGTGGCATCAGCAAGTGCCAGCGAATCGGCATCAGCAAGTGCCAGTGAATCCGCTTCTGCTAGTGCCAGTGAATCGGCATCAGCAAGTGCCAGTGAATCAGCATCAGCAAGTGCCAGCGAATCGGCATCAGCAAGTGCCAGTGAATCGCATCAGCAAGTGCAAGCGAATCAGCATCAGCAAGTGCCAGTGAATCAGCATCAGCAAGTGCCAGTGAATCAGCATCAGCAAGTGCCAGTGAATCAGCATCAGCAAGTGCCAGCGAATCGGCATCAGCAAGTGCCAGTGAATCGGCAAGTGCCAGCGAATCAGCATCAGCAAGTGCCAGCGAATCAGCATCAGCAAGTGCCAGCGAATCAGCATCAGCAAGTGCCAGTGAATCAGCATCAGCAAGTGCCAGCGAATCGGCATCAGCAAGTGAATCAGCATCAGCAAGTGAATCAGCATCAGCAAGTGCCAGTGAATCGGCATCAGCAAGTGCCAGTGAATCGGCTTCTGCTAGTGCCAGCGAATCAGCATCAGCAAGTGCCAGCGAATCGGCATCAGCAAGTGCCAGCGAATCCGCTTCTGCTAGTGCCAGTGAATCAGCATCAGCAAGTGCCAGCGAATCCGCTTCTGCTAGTGCCAGCGAATCCGCTTCTGCTAGTGCCAGTGAATCGGCATCAGCAAGTGCCAGTGAATCAGCATCAGCAAGTGCCAGTGAATCGGCATCAGCAAGTGCCAGTGAATCAGCTTCTGCTAGTGCCAGCGAATCAGCATCAGCAAGTGCAAGCGAATCGGCATCAGCAAGTGCCAGTGAATCAGCTTCTGCTAGTGCCAGCGAATCGGCATCAGCAAGTGAATCAGCATCAGCAAGTGAATCGGCTTCTGCAAGTGCCAGTGAATCCGCTTCTGCTAGTGCAAGCGAATCAGCATCAGCAAGTGCCAGCGAATCGGCATCAGCAAGTGAATCAGCATCAGCAAGTGCCAGTGAATCAGCTTCTGCTAGTGCCAGCGAATCAGCATCAGCAAGTGCCAGCGAATCAGCATCAGCAAGTGCCAGTGAATCAGCATCAGCAAGTGCCAGCGAATCAGCTTCTGCTAGTGCCAGCGAATCAGCTTCTGCTAGTGCCAGTGAATCGGCATCAGCAAGTGCCAGTGAATCAGCTTCTGCTAGTGCCAGCGAATCAGCTTCTGCTAGTGCCAGCGAATCAGCATCAGCAAGTGCCAGTGAATCGGCTTCTGCAAGTGCCAGCGAATCGGCATCAGCAAGTGCCAGTGAATCGGCATCAGCAAGTGAATCCGCTTCTGCTAGTGCAAGCGAATCAGCATCAGCAAGTGACAGTGAATCCGCTTCTGCTAGTGCAAGCGAATCAGCATCAGCAAGTGCCAGCGAATCAGCATCAGCAAGTGCCAGCGAATCAGCATCAGCAAGTGCCAGCGAATCAGCATCAGCAAGTGCCAGTGAATCAGCATCAGCAAGTGCCAGCGAATCGGCATCAGCAAGTGCCAGTGAATCCGCTTCTGCTAGTGCCAGCGAATCAGCATCAGCAAGTGCCAGCGAATCGGCATCAGCAAGTGAATCAGCATCAGCAAGTGCCAGCGAATCGGCATCAGCAAGTGAATCGGCATCAGCAAGTGCCAGTGAATCCGCTTCTGCTAGTGCCAGCGAATCAGCATCAGCAAGTGCCAGCGAATCGGCATCAGCAAGTGCCAGCGAATCGGCATCAGCAAGTGAATCAGCATCAGCAAGTGCCAGCGAATCGGCATCAGCAAGTGCCAGTGAATCCGCTTCAGCAAGTGCCAGCGAATCAGCATCAGCAAGTGCCAGCGAATCAGCATCAGCAAGTGCCAGTGAATCAGCATCAGCAAGTGCCAGCGAATCAGCTTCTGCTAGTGCCAGCGAATCAGCATCAGCAAGTGCCAGTGAATCGGCATCAGCAAGTGAATCAGCATCAGCAAGTGCCAGCGAATCGGCATCAGCAAGTGCCAGTGAATCCGCTTCTGCTAGTGCCAGTGAATCGGCATCAGCAAGTGCCAGTGAATCAGCATCAGCAAGTGCCAGCGAATCGGCATCAGCAAGTGCCAGTGAATCAGCTTCTGCTAGTGCAAGTGAATCAGCATCAGCAAGTGCCAGCGAATCGGCATCAGCAAGTGAATCAGCATCAGCAAGTGCCAGCGAATCGGCATCAGCAAGTGCCAGTGAATCCGCTTCTGCTAGTGCCAGCGAATCGGCATCAGCAAGTGCCAGTGAATCAGCATCAGCAAGTGCCAGTGAATCCGCTTCTGCTAGTGCCAGCGAATCGGCATCAGCAAGTGAATCGGCATCAGCAAGCGAATCGGCTTCTGCAAGTGCCAGTGAATCGGCTTCTGCAAGTGCCAGCGAATCAGCATCAGCAAGTGCCAGTGAATCAGCATCAGCAAGTGCCAGTGAATCCGCTTCTGCAAGTGCCAGCGAATCAGCATCAGCAAGTGCCAGCGAATCAGCATCAGCAAGTGCCAGTGAATCGGCATCAGCAAGTGCCAGTGAATCGGCATCAGCAAGTGCCAGTGAATCAGCATCTGCAAGTGAAAGAGCATCGGCATCAGCAAGTGAATCAGCATCAGCAAGTGCCAGTGAATCAGCATCAGCAAGTGCCAGTGAATCCGCTTCTGCTAGTGCCAGCGAATCAGCATCAGCAAGTGCAAGCGAATCAGCATCAGCAAGTGCCAGTGAATCAGCATCAGCAAGTGCCAGTGAATCAGCATCAGCAAGTGCCAGTGAATCAGCATCAGCAAGTGCCAGCGAATCGGCATCAGCAAGTGCCAGTGAATCGGCTTCTGCTAGTGCCAGCGAATCGGCATCAGCAAGCGAATCGGCTTCTGCAAGTGCCAGTGAATCAGCATCAGCAAGTGCCAGTGAATCGGCTTCTGCTAGTGCCAGCGAATCAGCATCAGCAAGTGCCAGCGAATCGGCATCAGCAAGTGCCAGTGAATCCGCTTCTGCTAGTGCCAGCGAATCGGCATCAACGAACGCAAGTGAACCCGCTTCTACTAGTGCAAGCGAAAGTGCCTCAACAAGTGCCAGTGAATCGGCCTCGACAAGTGCAAGCGAAAGTGCCTCAACGAGCGCAAGCGAATTGGCATCAACGAACGCAAGTAAACCCGCTTCTACTAGTGCAAGCGAATCAGCCTCAACGAGCGCAAGTGAAAGTTCATCAACAAGTGCGAGTGAGTCGGCCACCTAGTGCGCCCGGCATGGGTATTAGCTAGGTGGTGAAAGTCCGCTATGGGCCGTAGTAGTCGGAACCATGAGCTGAGGACAAGGGTGTCCACCGTGAGGTGGAATTTGAAGGAAGTCTAAGGCAAAGTACTGCATCGATGAACAAGAAGTAGCTATAAGGCTGAAATTAACTGGATAAGGCTGCTAGACAAGTTGAAGTCCAATACTACTCGAAGTTGGTCTCAGTAAAGCTAAACGTCCAGTGCAACGCTAGGCGGGGAAGCACCAGCCACGTCAGCTAGTGGCGCAGCGGGCGAAACGCCAACATCCGGAACGGATACGCCGGTGACGAGCGGCGACAAGCTTATAAGTTGCTAAAATCAGTTTTATCTAAATCCGTATCCGGATTGACTTTTGGCCAACTGTCAAAGTGCCGTAACCACCATTTATAATTATCGTCGGCGACTTGGTAGAACAAGCCCGTGGACGAGATCCGGTACTTGGTAAAGCCGTTGCCGACTTGATCCATCGTGCCAATGATTGGCACCCCATAGAAGTACTGGTGATCCATGTCAATAATCGTGGTAAAGTGCCCACTCTTGGCCTCTTTGTCGGTAAAGAAGCCTTCAAAGTACTTAATCCCTTCCATCAGGACTAACCGTGATTCCATATCGGCCAAGTACTCCGGCGTTAAATGTTGCGAAATTACCGGCGGATTACCGGACGGATAAGTATTTTCGTTGTACCCCGCCGTCATGGTATGCGGCGCCAACAACACGGCAATCGATCCCAAGTGGGAGTAACCGGCAAATTGCGGCATCAGCCCAGCTTGGTATTCCGCTAACGCATGCACGGCCAACATTGCCTTGCGCTTATCATTGAGGGGCGCTAATTCCAATGGGCGTTCACCGATGGCAAAGCGCATCAAGTTGACGGTCTTTAACATCCGCTGACTGTAAGCATCCGCCAAATTGAGGAGCGGCTTTAACGCGGCCACATCGGCATCCGTTGGCACCGTCCGAATCGCCTTGGTGACATCCCCATTGATCGCATCCTGGCCGCCACGGCCGGCTTCCAGTTCCGCTTGCAATTGCCCCTTTAAGCGGTCCACCGTAGCCACCAGCTGATCATAAGCGGGGGTCCCCACTTGTAAGTAATCTTCAACCGTTCGGTATTGCAGATATTCCGGATCCAGCGGGGCCCCTTCATAGACGCTCCCTTGGTATGGCAAGGTCGCATTGACTAATTCGGCCCGTTCCACGACTTTCTTCAATGTGGTCGTGAGTTTGTAGTGTTCATCGGCATATTGGACATAGGTACTGGTTCCCGGCACCTGCTCGGCCATTAGTTGCTTCAAGGCTTCTTGCCGCCGCACATTGTTGTCCGCGATCAATTTATCCGCGGCCGCTTGGGCGGCTTCCGCACTGGTCAAGACCTCCTGTAATGTGGCCGCTTGACTTTCATACTGATAGGCCTGGTCGGGATCGGCCAGCATCGCTTGCGCGCCCTTGATGAAGTCATTGACCCGGTTGATTTCATTGTATAAGGTCAACCGCGTCGCAACTAAGTTTTGCAAGGCGGTCACGGCGGCTTCCAAATCGCGCCGCCCCTGCATTTGTTGGGCCGAACTTTGGATATATAAATCCATGCTTTGTTTCAGTATCGTCTGATTTTTCTGAATATCTTCCGTGGTATAAGTATTCAGATATGGTAAGACATTCGTGCCTCGAAATTGCAGCATACTTTGCGCATACGGTAAGTATTCAGGACTGACATACTGCAAGGCGGTTTGATAGTAGGCGACCGTAGCTTTAAATTCATTGATCGCATCCACTTTGGCCTGCTCGGCGGGACTCAAAATCGCGCCGTCTAATTTGGCCTGGGTGGCCTCAACTTGCGCCACGGCAGCATCCAGCATCGCCTGCGTCACCGCCGGCGTGGTCATCAGTTTTTGTAAGGCCGCCACGGCTTCGTCATACGGGGCTTGCGCCGTCGTCGTAGCATTATGGTAGCGCGGATCTTGGTCCCGTTGGTCATACCGCTTCAGCAAAATCGTCGCCGCCTTAAAGTCCGTAGCCTGACCATCCAACGTGGCTTGGGCCGTGTCGATTTGCGCGATGGCGGCCTGCATTTGCTCCGCCGTAACTTGCGGATCGTATTGCAACTGGCTCGCAGCAGCTAAAGCGGTCCGGTAAGCTAATTGCTTGGCAGCATCCGCATTGTAATACGCGGCCGTGGTCATCACATTTTGACCCGTCAACAACCGCCGTTGCAACGGTTGGAGATCAATTTTCGGTTGCGGGCGAGGGGTTGGTTTCACCTCGTCGATCGACTGGGGTTGCTCGCCGCTGGCCCCAGAACCAGACGTTGGGTTGTCACCACTCGTGGCTGGTGTGTCTGTCCCGGACGTTGGCGTTTCGCCCGCTGCGCCACTAGCCGACGTGGCTGGCGTGTCCGTCCCGGACGTTGGCGTTTCACCCGCTGAAGTACTGCCGGACGTTGCCGGGGCTTCCCCGCCTGACGTTGCACTGGACGTTGGCTTGTCGCCGCTCGTCACCGGCGTATCCGTTCCGGATGTTGGCGTTTCGCCCGCTGCGCCACTAGCTGACGTGGCTGGTGCTTCCCCGCCTAGCGTTGCACTGGACGTCTACACTTGCGTCCGGTGCCGGCGAAAGGCGACACTGGCGATTAAGTAGCTCCCACAGGCCAGCCCAATCCAGAGGGGGTTCGCCGAAATAAAGGCCGCAAAGATTAAGGCATTTAAGGGCCGCGCGACCAAGTTAAAGCTGGGAATCAAAAGCACTTAATTCCAGAAATGGTTAACTCCTAATAATACCGAAGCCACACCAACGTTAAGCTTACGTAAACTATAACGCGGTGTCCGCTTGGTTTCTAAAAATTCAGGTCGCTTCATCATAAGAAATATTATATTCAACAATTAGGCTGATAGCTTAACGGTAGCGCTATTGTTCTGGTGTACTGCAATACACCACTAGTTATTAAATTCGGGAGGTAAAAATAATGATGAAGCGACCTGAATTTTTAGAAACCAAGCGGACACCGCGTTATAGTTTACGTAAGCTTAACGTTGGTGTGGCTTCGGTATTATTAGGAGTTAACCATTTCTGGAATTAACTTTACAGATCATTCTGTAAAGGCAGCAACCATAGAAAACGTTGTCAATTGCTAGTTTGTAACATTCCAAATTTTGCTAGATTATTCGTCATGACAAGTGCCTCGATCTGTGCTTGCAATCCCACCAAACTACGAGCATAAGTCTGTTCGCTTCCCAAGAGTTTCAATTTAGCAAATGAAGTCTCAATAAGGCGACGCGTCCGCTTACGGGCTGACCGATTATGCTGTTTTGCACCTTTCATATTTGAACGATACGGCGTCCAGATGTCGTGACCTTGTTGCTTAACCTTACTTCGTAAGTCTTTACCGACGTAGCCGACGTCAGCTAGAATTTGTGGACAAGGGCAGTTTTGAATCAATTCTGGAGCAGCCTTAACGTCATGGATTGAAGCTGGTGTCACTTCATAATCGAGAATCAGGCCGCTAGGTTCTACGATCATGTGAACTTTGAAACCATAGAAGTACAGCTGTTTCGTAGCGTTATAGCCAATGTTAGCAATCCCAGCAAACAAGCGAGCTCGAGCATTACGAACCCCTTGACAAAGCGGGAGCGGATAACTATCGATAATGGCTGTTTGGGAAGGCGTAGTCCACGTTAGCAATCCTCGGCGAATTGCTTGAAAAACTGGTGTGACCTGGTTAATCCGACGGATTAGGCGGGAATACTCCAACAAGGGTAACGAAGGGATCGTAGCTTGCACTAAATCGTAAAAGGCCGTCCAAGTTGGAACATGATATTGCGTTTTGAGGAGCATTAGGGCCATTATCTCAGCGTCAGATAGTTTGACGTGTTCAATATTGCGCCGTTCCATAAATTTTCGTGGGACAAAATCTTGCATCAACTGTTGTAATTCAGAACAAGTGTAGGCAAAAACCGCTTGAAAATCATGGCGATCATAACTAGACTTAAAGTAGCTTAACAATTACTCATTAAAATACCTGCCCATCATATAAAGGGATCGCATTTGACCATTTATTTCAGAAATCTGTGGTAATTTACCCCATTCTTTGTACCCACAGGAGGTAAAAAGATGATAGCTTGCTTGATTTTCAATATAAATATACGCAATTACGGTTCTTATATCTAGATGATCTTCAATTTGTTTTTGCGCATATGTTAATAAATCACGGCCAAGATGTTGCTGTCGATAATCTTCATGAATATAAATAGCTACGTCAATTGCTAGTTTGTAACATTCCAATTAGCTAGGTGGTGAAAGTCCGCTATGGGCCGTAGTAGTCGGAACCATGAGCTGAGGACAAGGGTGTCCACCGTGAGGTGGAATCTGAAGGAAGTCTAAGGCAAAGTACTGCATCGACTTTTTTAGTGCGCCCGTCATGGGTATTAGCTAGGTGGTGAAAGTCCGCTATGGGCCGTAGTAGTCGGAACCATGAGCTGAGGACAAGGGTGTCCACCGTGAGGTGGAATCTGAAGGAAGTCTAAGGCAAAGTACTGCATCGATGTTAATCACATTGAATTGACTGGAGCGTCTTGGACATATTCATAAGTCCAAGACGCTCCAGTTTTCTATTAGTTAGAGAATAGCTCAAGGTCTTACTATGTGCAGTTTGCCAGTAGCCCTTGCGGGTACTAGCGAAGACATATGCATCACGCTGGGACAGCCCCAATTTCTGTAAGTTAGTTACCTTAGTTTTAAACTTTTTCCATTGCTTCCAGATATACTGCCTTATTCGGACCCTCAACCACTTGTCGAGGCGTTGAATAAAGTTAGTTAGTTTCCCAATTGAGTAGTAAGTACTACTCAATTGGGAAACTAACTAACTTTATTCAACGCCTCGACAAGTGGTTGAGGGTCCGAATAAGGCAGTATATCTGGAAGCAATGGAAAAAGTTTAAAACTAAGGTAACTAACTTACAGAAATTGGGGCTGTCCCAGCGTGATGCATATGTCTTCGCTAGTACCCGCAAGGGCTACTGGCAAACTGCACATAGTAAGACCTTGAGCTATTCTCTAACTAATAGAAAACTGGAGCGTCTTGGACTTATGAATATGTCCAAGACGCTCCAGTCAATTCAATGTGATTAAGTTGTCGAACCGCCGTATACGGAACCGTACGTACGGTGGCGTGAGAGGTCGATAATTGAACTAATCAATTATCTCCTACTCGATTATTTACATATTGATGTAGAAGCTTGGCTTAAAGTATTTTGAGTAACCGATCTTTACAACGTCACCTGGTTCTGGGGCATGAACATAAGTACCATTACCAAGAGAAATAGCAACGTGGTATGGTGCACCATCACTACCAAAGAATAATAATGAACCTTTTGGCGCATTCATAACATCACGCTTGTGAATTCCTAAAGTAGCTTGTTGGTAAGTAGTCCGGTATGATGCCCCTAAACCATAAGCCCATTGAACTAAACCAGAACAATCAAAACCAGCTGGGGTGTTTCCACCCCAGACATAAGGAACACCGCGTTGTGATAACGCACGATCTACTTTAGCATCAGTATTATTCTTTACGGTTAAAACACCTGCTGAATCAGCATGATATTTCTTACCATTAACTGTTACATCATTATTTTGAACTAAAGCACCGTCATTACCAAAGTAATATTGGTGGCCCCAATTAGTATAAACTGAATTATCTAGACGAGCGCCATCTTTACCAAAGTAATAAGTATGACCCCAGTTATTGTAGAAACCATCGTCTAAACGTGACCCATCAGCTTGGAAGTAATAAGTATGACCCCAATTGTTGTAGAAACCATTATCTAAACGGGCGCCATCTTTACCGAAGTAATAAGTATGACCCCAGTTATTGTAGAAACCATCGTCTAAACGTGTTCCATCAGCTTGGAAGTAATAGGTGTGACCCCAATTGTTATAGAAGCCATCATTTAACCGCGTACCATCGGCTTGGAAGTAGTAAGTATGATTATTTTGGTTTAAGAAATAATCCTTTTGTTGTTGGCCTTGATCATTAAAGTAATATTGTGAGCCGTTGATGTCTTTAACACCAGTTGCTTTTTGACCATCACTGTAGTAATAAGTGTTACCATTTTCTGTTTGCCAACCATTTAATTGAGCCGGTGCAGCTGCTTGAGGCTTAACGGCTACAGCATCAGTAGCAATACTTGTACTGGTGCTTGCTGACTGAGTTACTTGACTTGCCGGTTGAGCAACTTGACTAGACTGAGCTTGGTTACCTATCTGTGATGTATTATCAGTAGCCGTACTATTATTGATAGCTGTTTGATCAGAAACTTCAACTTGTTGTGAAGTTACTGGTGTAGTTGCTGCATCTGTTGTGTCAGCATTAGCTACACTAGTAGTTGATACTCCAAATGCAATTGCTGCTGTAGCGATTGCCATGTAGCACCAATTTTTGCCCTTCTTAAACATTTTGTAGTGTTTCTGTTCTCCCATTTAATTACCTGTAACAGAATTGGCAGTAACATGGTAAGTATGACCATTTCCAGATACAGTCCAATTATTAGTACCGTTTTGCGTAGCAGTGTAACCATCTACTGAATCAATTGATGGCAAATCATCAGTAGACTTTCCTGCTACCCCACGATCATTTAATTGGTTACCAATATGTTCCTTAACAATATTCCGCGCATCGGTAGCAGTCATTGTTGACTGTTGGGCATTAGAGCTTTGTTTTACGCTTGACTTAGCAGAACCGCTGTTACTTGATGTCGTTGTTGAAGAAACAGCATAATTAGCATTACTTGATGAGTTACTTGCACTAGAAGTACTATTCTTAGAAGATGCGCTATTTTCACTAGTTTGAGAATCTTCATTACTATTACTTGCAGTTTCTTTTTCAGAACTAACCTTATCTTTATTAGAATGGTGCTTCTTAGTAACCTTACTTGAGGTAACTTCAGAACTACTATCAGAATTATCAGAAGCGCTATTATTACCACACGCAGCTAAAGTTAACATTAAGGTCCCAGCAGCTAAAGTTGTAAATAATTTATTTAATTTCATTTACTCTTGTTCTTCCTTTATTGGATGTTCAATTCGGTAAATATCAAAGAAGTATTCACAAATGGTCTTAATAACCGCATAGAATGGAATACAAAGAATCATTCCACCAATTCCAGCAATATGACCAGCAGCAAGCAACAGCATAATAATTGTTAACGGGTGGATTTGTAATGTCTTACCAATAATGTTTGGATAAACAATGTTTCCATCTACCTGTTGAACAACAATTACAACAATGATTACCCAAATAATTTTATTTGGCGCCATTGTTAATGCCACAAATAAGGCAGGTGCAATCCCAATATAAGGCCCAATGTATGGAATAATATTAGTTAGTCCAGCAACAATTCCTAGCACGATTGCCAATGGCTGGCCGATAATTACATAACCAATTGATGTAAACACACCAACAAATAGGCACTCGATCATCTGTCCGGAAATATATGAGGACAAGGTGGAATTCATCTTCCCAAGAAGCTCATTCACCTCTTTAGCATGATGCGGTGAAAGCCATTTCTGAATACTTGGAATAAGCTTAGAACCATCCTTAAGCATGTAGAATAGCATTACGGGAACAGTAATAGTCACAACAGTAACGTTTGTCAACATCCCGATAATATCACCCACCCGTTCAGATAGTCCCTGTAGAACTTTTTGAGCATAGCCAGCTAACTGGTGATCAAACTGACGGTAATAAGAATTTAAATCAACGTTCCTTAAAAATGAGTGTTGAATAGTATCATTAATTAAATGCTGTAATCCGGTAACTGTTTGCGGTAAATGACGAACTAAGGAAGATATTTCCTTTACTACCGGCGGAATCAGCATCGTTATCCCCCCGACAATAATCACAATTAGCAACAGCACAATTAATAAACTAGCTAGCCCCTTGTTCATCCGAAAACGACCAATTTTAATCTTCATAAAAAGCTTTAAAACCGGATTTAACATATAATACAAGAAGCCAGAGATAATCAGGGGAACAAAAACAACTGAAATAAAAGTTAAAAATGGTTGAAATACAAACTGGATTTTCGTACACATCCAGATTAAAGTTGCTATCGACAATAACATTAACGGCCAAAAAAGCCAATGATAAAATTTTTGCTTAGACATTTAATAATATCGATGTGTATATCCATAATGGTTACCGTATGCTGGGTGAGTGTAGGTTGAATGATAACCATTATTATAACTGCGATAAGTGTGATATTGCGGTGTTGAGTAACGTTGGGTAGTAGCAGCCTGTGCATGATTTTCTGTAGCAGGAACAGCTTGTGATTCACTGTATGCTTCGCTGCTATTGTTTACTGAGGTACTTTCTCCTTCGCTTTGACTAGTTTGTGAATGGTGACTAGAGCCAGTAACCTCATCGCTACCATTACCACTACCAGGATCGTTGTAACTTGCACCACCTGGAAGAATGAAGTTAGTTTCATTATATCCGTTGTAGTGTGGTTGCGACTTGTACATCTTAGTTTCGTGATTAACAACATTTTTAGCTTTTAAGCCCAGTTGCGCACGAACTAATTTAGATACCCGGTTGATTTCTTTTGGACTGGCAATTTGGAAGGATACTCCTTCGATTGTTGAGTTTTGACCTTGGAAATGGTACGTTTTAACGTTATTCATTGCTCCATGGTAGTTACCATAAAGGGTTGCAATGTCGTCAATCGGAATATTAGTTTTAACCCCATCCCCAACAGCATCAAGAATCTTATTAGCTGCTCCAATTGATCCGGAAGTTTTGAATTTATTGATAACGCTCTTCAGAATCTGTTGTTGCCGTTTTTGCCGACCGTAGTCATTATTTGGATCATCGTACCGCATCCGTGAGTACTTCAACGCGTTTGTTCCATTAAGGTGTTGTTTTCCTTTTTTGAAGTGATGACCTTCATAGTCAAAGGCAAATGGATTATTGACTTCAACTCCGCCAACAGAGTTTACAACTTTTTCGAGAACTCCCATGTTGATAACGGCATAGTAATCGATTGGCACATCAAGTAGTTCTGATACTTGTTTAACGGTTTGCTTAGGGCCATTAATTGCATAAGCCGCATTGATTTTGACATAGTCTGGACCATCACTAGTTTCGACACGAACTAAAATGTCACGGGGAATACTCGTCATTGTGATTGTTTTGTTCTTTGGATTAATGGTGAATAATTCTAGTGAATCGGTATTACCACCCTTGTTACCCCGATCTAGGGCACCAACATCGGTTCCCATCGTAAGAACAGAGACAGGCTCACCTTTTTGCAGCTTCTTACTAATCTTACCATCACCAGCGCCAAACACTCCTTTGGCAACTGAGTGAACTTTATGATATTCGTAAAATCCACCAGCAACCACAAGGCAGATTAGGAGACCAATCAGGAGCCGTACCCAATTAGGAGTTCGGTAGTGGTGTTTTTGCGGTGGCTGAAAGTCTGGTGATGATTGTGCTTCTTCGTGCCGCAATCGATTTTCACGATTATTATGTGCTTCTTCGCGTTCTCGCCGTTTACGCTCATTAACGTCACGTTGGATACGTTCTTCCATCCGTTTACGGTAATGTTCCCGTGATTCGTGATTATTGTTATTATCCATTTGTTAGTGTAAGATTTTCATAGGTTGGATGAATAATTCATCTGGTCGTGGAAATCTTTTTTGTAGACCAATTTACTTATTTACAAAAAAAGAAAAGACCAGTAGCCTTTAGTGTGTCGAATACTAAGTAGGCTCGGGACGAGCCTTGGCTAATAGTCGTAACCTCTGCTTGAAGGTTCGTTCAGAATCGGTAGGGTAAGTATGCGATGTTTCCAGAATCTCCCACTTCAAGCATTAAACCGTAGGTTTAGCTAAATGGGAGTAGTTCAAAATAATTAGTCCCCCTCCTCATAGCTATCAAGGCGAGCATCAAAATCTTCTTCACTTTCGTTATACCGCATAACGTGAATATCTTCGGGATCAAATGTAATCCCTACTTTAGCCCCGACCTTTGTTTTATGAATAGAATTGATCTTCCACTTATGGTTACGTTGGTCAATCACCGTAATTTGATAATCAACGCCACGGAAAAGCTGGGTTTCAACAGTGCCGACTAATTTTCCTTTCTCAACCGTCGTAATGTCAAGGTCTTCTGGCCGGATGACAACTTCAACCTTTTCGTTTGGTTTCATCCCCGCGTCGACACAATCAAAGTCTTGACCATTGATTGAAACTACATAGTCTTTTTTCATAATGCCCGGGACAATATTGCTTTCACCGATAAAATCAGCCACAAAATGGTTAAGCGGTTCATCATAAATATCAACGGGCGTCCCACTCTGCTGAATCTTACCATCATTAATAATCATAATCTGGTCGCTCATCGCTAATGCTTCTTCTTGGTCATGAGTAACAAAGATAAATGTAATCCCTAGCCGCCGTTGCAATTGCCGTAATTCAGTCTGCATTTGAACTCGTAACTTATGGTCCAGCGCAGACAAGGCTTCATCCAACAATAGTACTTTCGGCTTATTAACTATTGCCCGGGCAATGGCAACTCGCTGTCTTTGCCCACCAGACATTGCGGTAATTTCCCGATCATCATAGCCATCTAATTGAACCAGGTGCAAAGCTTCTTTTACGCGTTGTTTAATTTCTGCTTTTTTGACACCCTTAATTTGTAATCCAAAGGCAACGTTTTCTGCCACATTCATATGAGGGAAAAGGGCGTAATCTTGAAAGACGGTATTGACTTGCCGTTGATTGGCTGGAATATCATTGATTTGCTTTCCATCAAAATAAATTTTTCCACTACTAGGATGATCAAAACCAGCAATTAAGCGCAAAATCGTTGTCTTTCCTGATCCCGATGGTCCTAATAAGGTATAGAATTTACCGGCCTCAATTTCAAAGCTTATATCACGCAACACAACGTTATCATCATACTGTTTGCTTACATGCTGAAATTCCATTATGTTTTTTACCATTTAATGGCGTCCTCCTTTCTGTTTCTTATCACCAGTCATAAACATAATAATAAACATTGCGATAATCAGCACGACCCCAATCGTTGAACCCATTCCCCAATTTTGCGTTGTGAGGAAATGTTCTTCAATCGCAGTCCCTAAAGTAATTACACGATTTCCACCAATCAAACGGGTAATCATAAAGAGGGAGAGCGATGGGATGAAGACCGCTTGAATTCCAGCTTTTACGCCCGGCATAGAAAGCGGCCAAATCACCCGACGAAAGGTTTGCCAATGAGTAGCACCCAAGTCATAGCTAGCATTTATTAGTGACGGGTTTATTTCAGCCAGGTTATTGAAAATCGGCAACACCATAAACGGGATTTCAATATAAGCAGCCACAAACATAAAACTGGCATCCGTGAACAAAAGCTGATGACTCCCAAGGCCCATAAACTGGAGGAAACCGTTAATTGTCCCTGTTCGACTAAACAAGCCAATAAACGCATACGTCTTCAATAATAAGTTGATCCATGTTGGTAAAATCACCAGTAATAGCCAAAACTGCTTGTTAGGTAACCTATTCAAAACATAAGCTGTCGGATAACTAATCACCAATGTCACAAAGGTAATCAAAAAGGCATACCAGACAGAGTTAAGCGTCATCTTAAGATAAACACCCGATGTCAGGTATTCAGCATAGTTATTAAGGGTCAGCTGACCATTGATATTAAAAAATGATTGATAAAAGATCAATACCAATGGCGCAATCACAAATAGGATAATCCACAATGCATATGGGACGATAAACATCGCTTTTTGCCGCATTCATTGTGCATCCCCCTCTTTAACAGCCACAATCCGTGTCCGTCGACCGCCCCGTTTACTAATAAGGTAATAGCCAATTACTAACAGAAGCGAAACAATAAACATCAACGTAGAGAGGGCATTGATTTCAAGGTTAATTCCTTGCCGCGCCCGCGAATATATTTCCACCGATAATGTCGAGAAGCCATTTCCAGTAACAAAGAAGGTCACAGCAAAGTCATCAAGTGAATACGTAAAAGCCATAAAATAGCCCGCAAAAATACCCGGGGCAATTGACGGCAGTACTACCCGAGAAAGAACTTGCCAGCGACTGGCCCCTAAATCATAGGCAGCATCTACTAATGTTGGGGACATTTCATTTAATTTTGGCAACACCATTAAAACAACAATTGGAATACAAAAGGCAATATGGCTTAAGAGGACTGAGACAAAGCCTAGTCTTACCCCCAGCATGGTGAAAAAGATTAAAAAGCTTGCCCCAATAATTACATCGGGCGAGACCATTAAAACATTATTCAAGGATAATAAACTATTCTTCCACGGGCGCCGTGCATCCTTAATTGCCAAGGCTCCTAATGTACCGATAATCGTTGCTAATAGTGACGCCAAAAATGCTACTAACAAGGTATTAATAACAATGGTAATCATTCGCGTATCTGCAAGCAAATCCGCATAGTGTTGCCAAGAAAAGCCATGGTATTTTTCCATTGTTTGTCCGCTGCTAAAGGAAAAAACAACTAGATACAAAATTGGCGCATATAAGATCACAAAAACTAATGCCAGGTACGCTTTTCCCCATGACCATCGCTGCTTTTTCATTTATTTAGCAAACATCTTAAATTCTAAAAATAAATCATTGTATTCACCTAAAACGCGTAATGGCAAATCACGATATACTTGCAAATGCTTCATCGTTGTTTCAGGAGGATAAAAAGCTTTGTCATTAGTAACTTTCTTAGGTAATTCTTTTTTAGCCGCTTTATTTGGTGTCGCGTATCCAACGTATTGAGCATTTTGAGCCGCATTTTGGGGATCTAACATAAAGTTAATAAATTCGTAAGCCGCCTTTTTATTACGTGCTGCTTTAGGAATCACCATGTTATCAAACCATATATTGCTTCCTTCGCTTGGCACAACATAGTGAAGGTGCGGATTAATATTCATCATTTTGCGCGCGTCACCAGAATAGGTCACACCCACGGCTGCTTCATTTTGCTCCATGTACATCTTCATCTCATCAGCAATAATCGCTTTTACATTGGGCGTCAACTGCTTTAAATGGGCCTGCGCAAGCTTCAATTGATGGTAGTTAGTCGTATTAACAGAATGATGCTGGGTAATAAGGGCAACCGCAAACACATCCCGCGCACTATCAATCAGCATGACATTATTCTTTAAGCGCGGATTCCAAAGTTGTTCCCAATGCTGGACGCCTTTGCCATTTACTTTTTGATCATTGTAGATAATACCTAACGTTCCCCAAAAGTATGGTACAGAATAACGATTCTCGGGGTCAAAAGAACGATTTAAAAATTGCGGATCAATATACTTAAGGTTAGGTAATTTCTGATGGTTAAGAGGTGCAATTAAATGCTCCTTTTTCATCCGTTGAACAGTGTATTCACTCGGCACAACAACATCATAATTAGTCCCGCCTTGCCGAATCTTGGTTAACATTGATTCGTTGCTATCAAAGGTTTCATAATCTACATGATAGCCAGTTTGATGTTCAAATTTCGTTATCAATGCTGGATCAATATAGTCTCCCCAATTGTAAATTGTCAGAGTTTGTTTTCCACCACCAGTTTTTTGCTGGTTGAAAGCAACATCCCCAAGCGCTAGCAAAATACAAATAACGACAATTGCGAGGAATGCAGTAAATATCTTTTTCATCTAGCCAAAATCAGAAATTTGACCCGTCTTCTTAAAGAAACTAATAATAAAAACCACGGTAAGCACAGCGATGGCAGGAAAAGCCGTTTTTAAATTAAAAGAGAATTTTAAATCCAATGGTGTCTTATCTCGTTTAACAACAACGTAAGCGTAAATAACTTCCAAGCCCAGGAAAAAAGTATAAAAAACAAAACCGACAACTAACGGCAGCTTCATCAGTAAAATCCCGAGGGCGATCAGTCCGATAATTACACTAAAGCCCGCAATAACATTTACTTGCTTCAAATCAATCCCGGAAATTTCCTTATTGGGATCGCCGAGCAATTTTAATCCTGTCACGCCAAAACCGATCAAGATCGCCGCCAAGCTAGCAAGCCGCTCAAAGCGAAAATAAATTCCAATAGAAGCAAGGGTTCCCCCAATAAAAGCAATAACCGAACAAAACTTAGTAACACCAGACCAAGAAGCTAAATTTAGGCGTCCATCGAGAATAAAGGGCATTACTTTTTCAACGGTGTAAACAAAAATGAACGGCCAAACAAATGTGATTATATTTGCATGGGCAATGATAGAGAATGCAAATAGCAACGTTGGAAATAGAATATAGCTTCGAGCAACAAATTCATGGTTAATTGCTAAAATTTTCTTCATTCAATAAGCTTTATTCTGTTGAAAAGCAAATAGTAAAGTATAGATAATGACATAATTCTTGATCGCTCCGAGCCAAATACGAAATAGTTTAAAAGGTTGTCCCAGAATATTTCGTAGTTCAAGGATAATCCCAATAATTGCTAGCACTTAATCGATACTGCTATATTTATCGGGAACTTGTTTTCGTGCCCACTTTCCTAATAAGATGGCACAAAAGACTGTTATCGCGGTCCCAAGCAAATATAGGTAATCGGTATACGTTAAGAATAAGCCAAGAGTAAGACAGATAAGGGTAGTTTTATAGCGAGTAGTTAATGGAATCTTTTGCAATTTAGGACTCAATGCGCCTACTAACATTCCCGAAAGCATATTTTATCCATAAATTTGCGAGAATACCCCCACTTCTATAAGTAGGGGATGAATCGCTCTCTTAAAGTGCGTTAGTGCTTTTTCTTTTGTTCTATGATATATTTAGTATATATCTATAAAATGTGGTGATAACAATAGAATTAGATAGAAATCAGCATTCAGTATACTTACTTAATTACCATTTGGTAATGGTGGTCATTCGTCAATGGATATCTATCGTAAGGCCTTCTACCAAGAGATATCACAGCTCCATCAACCAATAATCAATTGGTCAGTATTATTTATTTAAGTCCAGTGGCTAACTTATTCTTGAAATTTAGGATTTACTATTCAGCAAGTCTACCGACGACTGGCAGATCCTTTAATACCCGTTTACCATGGGGTGACTTTTCAAGCAAAACGTCGGTCAAGTCCTGGCCGGCCAAGTTTCCATGGTGGCGGCCACCCTGCCAGGCCGGGTTAGCAGAGACGTCATAGATTACACCTTCAACTGCTACGTAGGCCGGTTGACCAGCTTGGCCATTGTACTTTGCTAGTTCATCCCTCGTCATTACCTTATCAGCCATCATTTACCTCGCATGGGCAAAGCACGGACATCCAAACCGAACTGCCCCCCGTTCAAACATCCGGTAAAGAGTTCGCCGGTTACAACTAATTGGGCGCTCAGCGCGCCCAATAATGGTGTCAGGCGTCCACCCCTGGGCAATTTTGTCGTTGATATAAGTAAGTTCAGCCAGTGACAACTGAGTACGTTTTCGGCCACAACGTTGCTTATTGCGCATATAGTGATCTTGATAATCAGCAATTGAGGCACCGGTTTCCAGGTAACGATAAACGCGATAAACGGTTTCGGCGCTACGGTTGATCATTTGGGCCACTCGGTACGCTTTAAGCTTTTGCACGAAAGAATGGGCGATGATTGTCAGCTCGTTTGTGGTAAGATGGGTGTAAGTCATTTAGAAAGAAAATAGTTGCTCATCAGTGACGTAAGACATGAATACTTCATATGGAGTTCGATAGCCTAGTGATTTACGGGGCAGGTTATTTCGCTTACTCATCAGTTGGGTTACCAATTCATCAGGAAGATTGCGGAAATCTAGCTGTTTCGTTAAGCCATCCCGGCGTAAAAGACCGTTGTTGTTTTCGTTCAGCCCTCGTTGATTGGGAGCACCAACCTCGGCAAAGTAAGTGTGAAGGTCAAATTGATTGGCAATCTCGCGCCAGCCGGCGAATTCTTTTCCGTTGTCAAAGGTAATCGATTTGGAGAAGTGCCGCGGGAATTTCCGAAGCCACTGGCTTAAGTGTTGGTTAATCGCATCAGCCGTCTTTTCGTGCACATTGAGTACAATTTCGACCTTCGATTGGCGTTCGGTCAGGGTCATTACCGCCCCTTGGTGCTTTTTGCCTTGGACGGTATCAGCTTCAAGGTGCCCAAATTCAGTGGCGTAGTGCGGAAAGTCCTTGGCACGCTCGTGAATACTTCTCCCCAATTGGCCAGCCTTCCCGCGGCGCTCAATATAGCCATTCGGGTGCCGCTTACCTCGCATGGGCAAAGCACGGACATCCAAATAACGCCGTTTGTAAAATTAAGTTAGAAAAATAGAAAAGCCATTTGTGGTAGACTTTTGAATACCCCTAAATAAAAGAAAGGAAACCACAAATGACTTACACCCATCTTACCACAAACGAGCTGACAATCATCGCCCATTCTTTCGTGCAAAAGCTTAAAGCGTACCGAGTGGCCCAAATGATCAACCGTAGCGCCGAAACCGTTTATCGCGTTTATCGTTACCTGGAAACCGGTGCCTCAATTGCTGATTATCAAGATCACTATATGCGCAATAAGCAACGTTGTGGCCGAAAACGTACTCAGTTGTCACTGGCTGAACTTACTTATATCAACGACAAAATTGCCCAGGGGTGGACGCCTGACACCATTATTGGGCGCGCTGAGCGCCCAATTAGTTGTAACCGGCGAACTCTTTACCGGATGTTTGAACGGGGGGCAGTTCGGTTTGGATGTCCGTGCTTTGCCCATGCGAGGTAAGCGGCACCCGAATGGCTATATTGAGCGCCGCGGGAAGGCTGGCCAATTGGGGAGAAGTATTCACGAGCGTGCCAAGGACTTTCCGCACTACGCCACTGAATTTGGGCACCTTGAAGCTGATACCGTCCAAGGCAAAAAGCACCAAGGGGCGGTAATGACCCTGACCGAACGCCAATCGAAGGTCGAAATTGTACTCAATGTGCACGAAAAGACGGCTGATGCGATTAACCAACACTTAAGCCAGTGGCTTCGGAAATTCCCGCGGCACTTCTCCAAATCGATTACCTTTGACAACGGAAAAGAATTCGCCGGCTGGCGCGAGATTGCCAATCAATTTGACCTTCACACTTACTTTGCCGAGGTTGGTGCTCCCAATCAACGAGGGCTGAACGAAAACAACAACGGTCTTTTACGCCGGGATGGCTTAACGAAACAGCTAGATTTCCGCAATCTTCCTGATGAATTGGTAACCCAACTGATGAGTAAGCGAAATAACCTGCCCCGTAAATCACTAGGCTATCGAACTCCATATGAAGTATTCATGTCTTACGTCACTGATGAGCAACTATTTTCTTTCTAACTTAAATTGACATTTCGGGTTAATCTTCAACTTTTTTAGCGTCGTTCATTGCCTTCATGATAGAAGGATTCTTTGAATGACAATCCTTAATCATTTGGATATCTTCTTCACTTAATTCAACAGTGTATTTAGCCATCTATTTTGCTTTAACTAATTTCATAACGCGACAGGTGCCCCATGTCATTGCGATGATGATAATGATTGTGGTAACGGTACTGCCGAGTGGAAATGAATAATTTAGCAGAACTCGATAGATGATAAACCCAATCAACCAGAGAATTAGGTTAGCCCATTGACAATTTTGTTTACGATAATCTACTTTCAAGATGAAGTAATCTGTAATTTGAATTGCAATCATTGGGGCAAAGACAGAACCAATAAGGTAAAGAAAATTACTGAAGTTGTCCATGGGGAAAATCAACGCACTAATTGTTCCTAGAGTTGTTGCACTAATTGCGGCCATTGTTCCTGACCATTTACTGAAAATCGTTTTTGAAGAAACACCAGCAGAATAAGCGTCCATAAATGTCGTTGTGATTGTGGAAAAAATAATGATAAATAAACCGGCAATTCCCAAGCCGGCCCGTAAAATAATCGTGGCGATGTTAATGTCATGAGTAAGGATAGCAGCTCCTAAACCGATGAAGGCCATCCAACAACTAGTCAGGCCATAGACAACTGCACTAATCCCGCTAGTTGGCACGGGTCGGTGAGCGACACTGGTATAATCACTAATAAGTGGCAACCACGATAATGGCATGGCGATAACTAGCTCCATCCCCTGAGCCCATGACAATGTACCAGTTGGTGAACTGGTAGAATGGTGGGTAAAAATGGCGGCACATAGGAGACCGCTTAGAATTAATAATGTTGAGATGGTCGCAAGGTTAAGGTAATAAAGGTGCCGAACCCCGACGAGCAGCCAACCAATAATCAGGGCGCCGATTAAAATGACCCATAATGCCTGATTAAGGTGCCAGACCCCATTGGCTGCTAATGCACCATCATAAATCATGATGCTGGTCCAACCGATCAATTGGAGAACATTCAATAGGGCAAAAAACTTACTGCCATTTTGGCCAAAACTAATTTTTGCG
This sequence comes from Limosilactobacillus reuteri, assembly GCF_013694365.1. Classification (NCBI taxonomy): domain Bacteria; kingdom Bacillati; phylum Bacillota; class Bacilli; order Lactobacillales; family Lactobacillaceae; genus Limosilactobacillus; species Limosilactobacillus reuteri. The sequence goes on along the minus strand of NZ_CP059275.1, from coordinate 1,980,342 downwards.
GCGTTCATTGAACTAAGACGTTGCTGACCGCCAATAATTCCAGCTAAAAAGAGCAGAAAACAGCCGATAATGTGGCCAAGGATAATTACGGCGATCCCTTTTGTAAAACCAAGGGGAGCTAAGTAAGTCCCAGTTAGGATTTCGGCAATTGAAATCCCGGCGCCACACCAAATCATGCTGTTTTCGATAATTGTTGTCTGTCGTTGCATTTATTTTAAATTCAGTTCAAACCCCATATGTTTATTGTCGATTTTGTCATCAATATAAATCGTTCCGCGTTTTATAAATCCAATCTCCTGGCCTATTTTTTGGACGGGAATATTTTTATAATGCGTATCATAGCGGAAATTCCTTACGCCCTGCAAATAACCAACCGTAATTAAGTTAGAAAAGATGTGTTTTCCAAAACCTTGACCATTTTTAGAAGGAAGAACTGCTAGTCGATGAATGATCGCATATGGCTCATTCGGCTTTAACCATGATCCATCTTTAATCTCTTCATACGTTTGTTCCGGGGTTAGTTGTAAAGTAGCCGTCCCAACAATTTTTTGGTTATCAATTAACACCCAATTATAACCAGCTTTAATATCATTTTTCATCGTTTCCCGGAAAGGATGCCCATCTTGCCATTGAGGATTACCCTTCTCTTTTAGTTGCGCTCGAGCTTGCTCAATAATTTCCATAACCTTTTGAAGATCATCCTGGTTTGCCCGTCGTAAGTAAATTGCCATTTATTTAAGATATTGTTTACGATGAAGCAGGTAGGCAATTAGCAATGACAAGATAGAAGCGATCCCAAGCGTTATCCAGAATCCATACAAATCATTTTTCCAAGGAAGACCACCAACATTCATTCCCATGAAGCCGGTAACTAATGCCGCTACTGCAATTACTAGCCCAGCTGAGTCAAGAAATTTCATTAAGTTATTAAGATTACTATCCATCATTGCAGTAAAAAGACTACTGATAGAGTCTAATAAATCGCGAAAAATATGAATAGCTTTTGTTAACCGCTGTTGTTCAACTGTTAAATTTTGACAGATGTCTTGTGGGACATTCTGACAAAAATCTGACTTAACTAAAGCTTCAATTGTTGACGTTTGATCAACCATTGTATGCTCAAGAAAGACTAGTTTTCTGGTAAGAGTTGTCAATTCTCTTAATCGTGTATTACTAAAGCCACGTCTTGCAGTACTATCTAAGTCATCAATTTGTTTTTTATAGCTTACAAGAACATCCATAATTTTATATTGGCATTGCGAAATATAGTTAAAAAGAATTTCACTTAAATTAGAGTAGTTGCTATTAGTAATATTTTTACAGCTATCTTCACTATCAGTGCAAATAATAAGGTGATCAGAATCAAAAATAATGAGTGATGGTGCAAGTTGTTTTTCAATATGTTTGAAAGAAGAAATATAATCATAAACTACAAGGAAAAAGGGGTTATCTAACACACCACTAGTAGTTCGGTGAAAGCGTGATACTTCTTCAGGTGAAGAGCGATAGCGAAAAGAAAATTTGTTTAAGTTAAATGTTTGACAAAGTTGTTGAATTTCTTCGTCAGTAGGCCGAGTTAGAATAATTAAATCAGCTTGCTTAAGGGCGATGGTTGTTTTTTGCGGCCCACTAGTAGAGATTGAATATTTATTAAGCATTCATCGAATTTGTTCAAACTTAGTCGCTTTATGATCAATTCCTTGACCGGCATTGGCAATCTGATAAGTAAAGTTACCAGACCGCATCTTTTTGCCTAATGCTAGCATATGATTATATTGCCACATTGAGACTTTCCCATCTTGCAGTTTTGAAAGTGTCAACGTATCTGTCAAGTTTTCATAGGTAGCCTTTAAATATACAGTTTTAGTGGGTTAGTGCCTTAAAAAGTTGTCCCATTGGTCTACTTGTGGCCGTGTTAATCGGAATTATTCCTTGTACTGCTCCAATCAAATAATGAGTTACCGGAACAACATTCCTCGCAAGTCATTGGGCTATCAAACACCTTACGAGGTATTCATGAAGTATGTCACTGATGAGCAACTACTTTTTTTCTAACTTAAATTGACATTTCGGGCTATTTTACTCGTTCGTCATTTTCAGCTCGCTCACGACGCGTTAACCAGAATAAAATTAACGGTAAAATCACGAAACCAAAGACCATTCCAAAAATTGCAAACCAGTTTGGCATTTATCTTAGCTTTCGCCACCAATCCACCGTTGAATGCTCATTAAATACCCGGGTACCAAATTTTTTCTGAAACCATCGGACTTGTTTGGGCGTAAATCCCCGAAATACTAATGGTAATTTTTTCCAGTGAGAATAAAGAGCATAGAGAAGAAGGATGTATTGTTCTTTACTAATATCATCTACTGGAATCTCACTAACCATGGTCATCGAAATACCTGTTCCCAGAGCAGGGAATGTATCGAGACTAATTTTGTAGATGGGATTATTACTGATGTTGGTGGTAAATACTATTAATGCTTGTTTTTGTCGCGGACGATAAACTTCTTCAATTCGCTTATTAATCTTGTGAACTTGGCGTTTAGTTGGATTGAGAATTATATTACGCATTTAATTATGCTCGATTGTTACATCTTCATGGCCATCATATTCTTCAACTGCTACATGAACAGTTTCATTCATTGCTGTTGGGATATTCTTTCCAACAAAATCTGGCCGAATTGGTAATTCACGGTGTCCCCGATCGACAAGGACCGCTAGTGAAATTCGGTTTGGCCGCCCCATATCCATTAAGGCATCTAAGGCCGCCCGAACTGTCCGTCCAGTGAAGAGTACATCATCAACCAAAATAACATGTTTATTAGTAATATCAATATCTAATTGATCAGTTTTTACGGTTGGTTCTTGAGTATAATCTGGTACATGACGGTCATCACGATAAAGAGAGACGTCAAGTGCTGCCACAGGAATTTCTACATTTTCCAACTGATTTAGTCGCTTGGCGAGGCGCTTTGCTAAATATACCCCCCGCGTCTTAATTCCAACAAATACTAAGTTATCGACACCCTTATTTTGTTCGATAATCTCATAAGTAATCCGGGTCAATGCACGTTGCATACTTGAGCCATCTAAGATCTCATGAGCCATCATCTAATTAGCAAACTCGTCTAACCACTTCTGGACTTCTTGGCTAATATTTCCCCAAATTTCTTGAAAGTCGCCTTTATTCTTTAGATTGTTGACAATTTTCGTCCCATTATCTGGGTTTTCCCGTACTTCATTAACTGTTTCATTAACTTGGTTTAAATCTTGCTTCACGCTGTTACTTTGAACTTGATTTTGCAAGTCTTGGATTTGACTTTGGATCTTATCAAGTCGGCTTTCTAACGCTTGTTGATCATGGTCTTTCTGATATTGTTGGGTTGCCCCTTTAAGTTCTGCAACTTGGCTAGCAAGACGTTGATTATCTTTTGTTAAATCGCTGATACTGCTTGAATTGTTGCTTATTTGACTGCTCTGCTGACTATCAGTTGCCGCTTGATTAGCCGCTTGTCGGTTATGAGAGCTGATCGCCCACCATGCACATAAGATAACCACGATTACGATAATAACCCATAACCATCCCCGTCTTGACTTTGGGGACGTTGCAGTTTCCTTAGGTGCATTCTGTGTCCGCATCGGTTGAATATTTAGGGTAATGCTTGCCTGGGCACTTTGTCCGTTATTATCCATTACATTTAACATCACAGGGTATTCTCCTACTTTGTTAACATCCACTTGAGTTAGGTTCATCATCACCTTACTCGTTAAATCTTGGCCATTTTCATCGGATGCATGCACACCCAACTCATGCATTATGTCAGCTTGATTTAAAGGACGGTTAAGTGGCCAATTTAAATAATGTTTTTCTACTGTTAGTGTTGGCTGTGTCATTTATTTATGTGCTAATTCCCACGGATCCTTAACGATAATCGTTTGAATCCGATCAGCACCAACGGAAACAGTTGCAAGTGGTGATTCTGATAATTCACTTACCCGCTTCAAGTAGTTTTGTGCATTAATTGGTAAGTCTTCAAACTTCTTTGCACCAGTAATATCTTCATCCCATCCTGGAAGTTCTTCATAAACTGGTTCACAGCGTTCAAGTTCCTTCAAACTAGCTGGGTAGTAATCAATTTGCTTACCATCAAGTTTGTATGAAGTACAGATCTTAACAGTCTTCAAGCCAGTCAAAACATCAAGCAAGTTAAGGCTAAGACAACTAATTCCTGAAACCCGCCGTGCATGACGCATTGCGACACTATCAAACCAACCAACGCGCCGTGGCCGACCCGTAACCGTTCCGTATTCATGACCTGTTTCACGAATTTGATCACCAATCTCATCAGTTAATTCGGTTGGGAATGGACCAGCACCAACCCGTGTAGAGTAAGCCTTGCAAATTCCAACAACGGTTTCAATCTTGTTAGGACCAACGCCAACACCAGTACATACTCCCCCCGCAATTGGGTTAGAAGCAGTAACGTATGGATATGTTCCTTGGTCAACATCAAGCATAACCCCTTGTGCACCTTCAAAGAGGACCTTCTTATCTTGATCAAGGGCATCATTGACAATTTGAGCTGTATCAGTAACGTATTGCTTTAATTCTTGACCATATTCGTAGTAACTTTCAAAAATATCGTCAAAGTTAATTGGGTCAACATGGTATAACTTAGTGAATAATTCGTTCTTTTCAGCGAGGTTACGTTCAAGCTTTTCCTTAAAGGTGTCTTTCTCAAGTAAGTCACACATCCGGATACCAACACGAGAAACCTTATCCATGTAGGTAGGACCGATCCCATTCTTGGTCGTTCCCACCTTGTGATCACCCTTTGCCTCTTCTTGACATTTATCAAGAAGAATATGGTATGGGAAGGTGATGTGTGAACGACTAGAAATCCGTAAACCTGAAATGTCGATCCCGTTGTCTTGAAGATAATGCAATTCCTTTAATAATGCAGGTGGATTAATAACCACTCCATTACCAATCACCGCTAACTTGTCTTTAGCAAAAATCCCAGATGGCACTAGACGGAGGGCAAACTTCTTACCATCAAATGCAATTGTGTGACCTGCATTATTACCACCTTGTGAACGAACAACAACGTCCGCTTCTTGGCTTAGGTAATCGGTCATCTTACCCTTTCCTTCATCGCCCCATTGACTACCAACAATAACAACTGATGACATTTAAAAATCGCCGTTCATGATTGAATCTTTTACAATCATATAATCGACCTTCCGAATAGCTTCAAGGTCACGACCACCCGAGTAAGAGATGGATGATTGTAAGTCTTCCTGCATTTCGGTTAAAGTGTCTTTGATGGAGCCACGGTAAGGAACGAGCATCTGCTTTCCTTCAACATTTCGATAAGCACCTTTTTGAACCTCAGATGCAGAACCCCAATATTGTTTGTATTGTTTTCCATCAATGTTGATGACATGTCCTGGTGATTCGAGGTGACCGGCAAGCATTGAGCCAATCATCACCATTGAAGCGCCAAAACGGACAGACTTAGCAATGTCCCCATTATGTCTAATACCGCCGTCAGCGATGATTGGTTTCCGCGCGGCTTTAGCACACCAACGAATAGCGGATAATTGCCAACCGCCAGTACCGAAACCAGTCTTTAGCTTAGTGATGCAGGCTTTACCGGGACCAACCCCAACCTTAGTAGCATCCGCCCCAGCATTTTCAAGGTCGCGAACAGCTTCGGGAGTTGCAACGTTCCCCGCGGTTACAAAAGTGTCGGGAAGTTTTTCTTTGATGTATTGGATCATTTTGATCACAAAATCAGAATGACCATGGGCAACATCAATTGTAATATACTCTGGATTTAATTGTTCGGATTTTAGTTGATCAATAAAATTATACTCATCATCCTTAATCCCGACCGAAATCGAAGCAAATAATCCTTTTTCGTGCATCATTTTAACGAAAGCTGCTCGTGTCTCTGGATTAAAGCGGTGCATCACGTAATAATAGTCATTTTGGGCAAGCCAAATTGCTAAATCTTCATCGATGACGCTCTCCATATTTGCAGGTACAACAGGGATCTTGAATGTGTGAGGGCCAAACTTGACGCTTGTATCTGCATCCTTACGGCTTTTGATCACACATTTATTTGGGACCAACTGAATATCATCATAATCGAATGTTTTCATAAGAGGCTGGGAATTAACTATTATTTTCTAGCTTCTAACTAAGAAAATGCGAACTATGATTTTTGATTTAATCAAAAATTGTAGTTCGCATTTTTGGTTATTTACTAAAAAGGGTCTTAATTGGTTGATGAATATGTCCAAGACGCTCCAGTCAATTCAATGTGATTAAGTTGTCGAACCGCCGTATACGGAACCGTACGTACGGTGGTGTGAGAGGTCGATAATTGAACTAATCAATTATCTCCTACTCGATTATTTATTTAGATTGTTGGTCAAAGATGAAGTGGCCGCTTTTACCACCGTCTTTTTCAACGAGATGAACATCACTAATGACCATTCCCCGGTCCATTGCTTTACACATATCATAGATGGTGAGGAGGGCGATTTGCACGACAAGGAGGGCTTCAATCTCAACGCCGGTGACGTGCTTGGTCTTAACGGTTGCCTCTGCAGTAATAGTATCCTGACCGTTATTGTGGAAGTGGATATCGACACCGGTGAGGGGGATGAGGTGGCACATGGGGATCATTTCAGAAGTCCGTTTAGCGGCCATGATTCCTGCCACCTGGGCGACAGCGAGGACATCGCCCTTTTTTATTTGGCCATCTTCAATTCGTTGCAGGGTGGTTGCTTGCATATGGATTTGTCCTTGAGCTGTAGAGGTACGGAAGGTAACCTTTTTAGCGGTAACATCGACCATGCGGGCTCGGTCCTGGTCATTGAAATGTGTTAGTTTGTCTGTCATTTATTCGTTTCTTAGTGAAGGTACTTCAACATCATTATCGTAGTTTGGACTCCACCAACCTTGCTTATTAATGTATCCGGATGGTAAGCACCAGATTACAAATTCAATAACATCAACTACAAAGGAAATTGCTTGTAAGACATTACTATCACCACTAGTTAAAATAACGGCAATTAGCCAGAAGACAAGCACTCCCCAACCACTGATGCCAGCGTAAATCTTCAATCATTGATTGGGAGCACCAACCTCGGCAAAGTAAGTGTGAAGGTCAAATTGATTGGCAATCTCGCGCCAGCCGGCGAATTCTTTTCCGTTGTCAAAGGTAATCGATTTGGAGAAGTGCCGCGGGAATTTCCGAAGCCACTGACTTAAGTGTTGGTTAATCGCATCAGCCGTCTTTTCGTGCACATTGAGTACAATTTCGACCTTCGATTGGCGTTCGGTCAGGGTCATTACCGTCCCTTGGTGCTTTTTGCCTTGGACGGTATCAGCTTCAAGGTGCCCAAATTCAGTGGCATAGTGCGGAAAGTCCTTGGCACGCTCGTGAATACTTTGCCCCAATTGACCAGCCTTCCCGCTGCGCTCGACATAGCCATTCGGGTGCAGCTTACCTCGCATCGGCAAGGAACGGACATCGAAGCCGAACTGGCCACGTTCAAACATCCGGTAAAGAGTTCGCCGGTTACAACTAATTGGGCGCTCAGCGCGCCCAATAATGGTATCAGGTGTCCACCCCTGGGCAATTTTGTCGTTGATATAAGTGAGTTCAGCCAGTGACAACTGAGTACGTTTTCGGCCACAACGTTGCTTATTGCGCATATAGTGATCTTGATAATCAGCAATTGAGGTACCGGTTTCCAGGTAACGATAAACGCGATAAACGGTTTCGGCACAACGGTTGATCATTGGGGCCACTCGGTACGCTTTAAGCTTTTGCACGAAAGAATGGGCGATGATTGTCAGCTCGTTTGTGGTAAGATGGGTGTAAGTCATACCCGAAATGTCAATTTAAGTTAGAAAGAAAATAGTTGCTCATTAGTGACGTAAGACATAAATACTTCACATGGAGTTCGATAGCCTAGTGATTTACGGGGCAGGTTATTTCGCTTACTCATCAGTTGGGTTACCAATTCATCAGGAAGATTGCGGAAATCTAGCTGTTTCGTTAAGCCATCCCGGCCTAAAAGACCGTTGTTGTTTTCGTTCAGCCCTCATTGATTGGGAGCACCAACCTCGGCAAAGTAAGTGTGAAGGTCAAATTGATTGGCAATCTCGCGCCAGCCGGCGAATTCTTTTCCGTTGTCAAAGGTAATCGATTTGGAGAAGTGCCGCGGGAATTTCCGAAGCCACTGACTTAAGTGTTGGTTAATCGCATCAGCCGTCTTTTCGTGCACATTGAGTACAATTTCGACCTTCGATTGGCGTTCGGTCAGGGTCATTACCGTCCCTTGGTGCTTTTTGCCTTGGACGGTATCAGCTTCAAGGTGCCCAAATTCAGTGGCATAGTGCGGAAAGTCCTTGGCACGCTCGTGAATACTTTGCCCCAATTGACCAGCCTTCCCGCTGCGCTCGACATAGCCATTCGGGTGCAGCTTACCTCGCATCGGCAAGGAACGGACATCGAAGCCGAACTGGCCACGTTCAAACATCCGGTAAAGAGTTCGCCGGTTACAACTAATTGGGCGCTCAGCGCGCCCAATAATGGTATCAGGTGTCCACCCCTGGGCAATTTTGTCGTTGATATAAGTGAGTTCAGCCAGTGACAACTGAGTACGTTTTCGGCCACAACGTTGCTTATTGCGCATATAGTGATCTTGATAATCAGCAATTGAGGTACCGGTTTCCAGGTAACGATAAACGCGATAAACGGTTTCGGCACAACGGTTGATCATTGGGGCCACTCGGTACGCTTTAAGCTTTTGCACGAAAGAATGGGCGATGATTGTCAGCTCGTTTGTGGTAAGATGGGTGTAAGTCATTTGTGGTTTCCTTTCTTTTGTTTAGGGGTATTCAAAAGTCTACCACAAATGGCTTTTCTATTTTTCTAACTTAATTTTACAAACGGCGTTCAGACCCTAAGGTATTCAAATATAACTAAGTCAGAAGGATACTGGGTTCTTAAAATAAGTGACTCGTTTCCTGAAAAGAAAAATGAGTTTAATGGCCATTTAAAATCACGAAAAATAGGTGAGTGGCGATTAACGCCCCCCATCTATATATTAAGGTACTGATCCATTAATTCACCATATCCACGGTTAAATGGTTTCACATAATAGCGCATGTAGACTGCCAACGAATTTCCTAATCTATTACTAGCGTAACTGTAGTCACCCAAAAGAAATATTATACTCAACAATTAGGCTGATAGCTTAACGGTAGAGCTATTGTTCTGGTGTACTGCAATACACCACTAGTTATTAAATTTGGGAGGTAAAAATAATGATGAAGCGACCTGAATTTTTAGAAACTAAGCGGACACCGCGTTATAGTTTACGTAAGCTTAACGTTGGTGTGGCTTCGGTATTATTAGGAGTAACCATTTTTGGAATTAACTTTACAGATCATTCTGTAAAGGCAGCAACTACAGAAAGCGTTGTCCAGCAACCAAGGTACCAGTAGCAGATACCACCAACTTAACTGAAACTGAAAAAGATCAAGTTAAGAAGAATGTGGAAGACGCTAATAAGGGTAACTTCCCAGATGGCACTACAGTTACAGTAGGTAATGACGGAACAGCGTTACCCTTATTAGCGTCTTCCACATTCTTCTTAACTTGATCTTTTTCAGTTTCAGTTAAGTTGGTGGTATCTGCTACTGGTACCTTGGTTGCTGGAACATTTGGTGTGATCTTCTCAGCGTCGGTTTCTGGACGTACCAAATCGCTACCGTTGATTGTATCACTTGACTTATCTTTATCTGGGTAAGTTACTGTAGCTGTTCCGTCATTACCTACTGTAACTGTAGTGCCATCTGGGAAGTTACCCTTATTAGCGTCTTCCACATTCTTCTTAACTTGATCTTTTTCAGTTTCAGTTAAGTTGGTGGTATCTGCTACTGGTACCTTGGTTGCTGGAACATTTGGTGTGATCTTCTCAGCGTCGGTTGGCTTCTTACCATCAAGAGCAGACCATGCATCATTTTCAGCTTCAGTAAGCTTTTCTACCGTCGCTTGATCTGCATAGGTACCTGTATCTTTGTTAATCAAAGCTTTAGTTACTTCAGTTGCATTGTCATAAGCTTCCTGTTTATCTGGACTTGCGTATTTATAGCGATCAGATGCCTTTGTTGTATCTTCCTTGTGATCAGCAAAATTGCCATCATCATACTGTCCGATACTATTACCAAGCTTTTTCATAGCACCGTTTAAGGAATTTCCTTCACTAACAATGTTATTTAAAGCAGCAGGGTCTGTAATGTTATTTAGAATTTTATTCCGCAAAACATTAATTTGAGCATTATTTAAATAGTCTTGCTTAATCTTATCCATATAAGGCTTGACATCACCCCAATGAGGAATAATTTTTTTAGCTTCTACTAGTGCACCAGCTGGATCCAGTGCTCTCTGCTCACCATATAAGCTAGACATCATGCTATAGTAGCCATTCTGAAAAGAATAAATATTAGCTGAGATTCCTGAGAATTGTTGATTTTTCGAACCTGTAGAACCTGTAGTTAATTCTACTTCATGAGAGTCTGTGTGTTGCGTAGTAAAGGAAATAACATAAGAAGAAAATTGTGATTGACCATTACCAGTGTAACCTTGTGACTTAAATTCCATTGCTTGGTTAAAGTTATCACTGCTAAATACGCCGTTAACTCCACCCCGTTTGTCATAAATGATTGAATCTGCATATTTTGCACCGTCAACTCCAGTTTCATTTGCAATTTTAAAAGTATTAACATGAAAGTCATGATTGCCACCTAGATAAGGGGTCGTACCATCATATGCATTCTTACGTTCATCAGCATCTTTAAAGTAAGTCTGCCATAAGTTATTAGTACCAGCACTAGTAGCAGTAGTGAAATAGTATGGGCCTTGCAAATATTTATTGTTATAAGCTGGCATAGTTTTACTATTAATTAAACCAGTATTTGGATCAACATCTGTGTTAGGATTAAATGAAAACTTCACTTCAGGTGATGGATTTTGTACTGGAATGTCAGTAGCGCTATTACTATTGTCCTTAAATGTATGAGACACAAATGATTGTTTAGGATCACTAATTACGTCCATGTCAACATTACCAACGATTTGGTAGTCAGAAGTGAGAGCAATACCAAATTTTGCATTACTTAACCCACTTAATGTACTGTGATAATTTTGTAATCCCTTATTAGGGAAGAAAACAACAGTCCAACGGGTCTTACCATTTCCTAAATCTTCTTTAGAAATATTGATATTATTTTTAATATCTTTAGCTGTTTGTTTAGGACGTCCCAGCAAATTAGCACCACTAGCTTGAATATCAGCAGCACGGTAAACGTAGTCATTACCATAAATAGTTATAATCTTGTAATACTTTCCATCTGTACCTTTATAGATATTAGAACTGTAGTTATCTGAAGAAGACAGATTATGCTCATTGGCCAATTTTTGATTTTCTTTAGCTGGCTGAGTATTAATGTTATCTCGATTTACTGTAACTGCTGCACTTCTGTCACGACCAGTATTAGTACCAGAAGTACCTGTTGCATTTCCGTCAGTATCAGGTGTACCTGCTGCATTTCCGTCAGTATCAGTACCATTAATACCAGTAGTTTGCATTAAATTCATAGTTGCTAATTTCGCTGCTGATATAGCTGTTAATGATCTAATATCTAATGATTTAATATCAGTGTCAGCACTACCTTGCGTCTCTGGTGAAGATTGTGGGGTTGTCGCAGCTTTTGTAGAATTATTAGCTGTTGCATTGTTACTTCCACTACTTCGTTGAACTTCTCCTGTTGCACTAGTTTCTTCCTGAGTAGTAGTTTGTTGAACTTTTTCTGTTGCAACGCTTTCTGTAGTTGCTGCCTTTACAGAATGATCTGTAAAGTTAATTCCAAAAATGGTTACTCCTAATAATACCGAAGCCACACCAACGTTAAGCTTACGTAAACTATAACGCGGTGTCCGCTTAGTTTCTAAAAATTCAGGTCGCTTCATCATTGAATATGTCCAAGACGCTCCAGTCAATTCAATGTGATTAAGTTGTCGAACCGCTGTATACGGAACCGTACGTACGGTGGTGTGAGAGGTCGATAATCGAACTAATCAATTATCTCCTACTCGATTTCTACTCGATTTCATGACAATTTATTTGTACTTCTTTTGACCATGGCAAATAAGCCTCAAGCCTTGTCCTATTTTGATTTGGTAAATGATCAAACAGGTACTTGAAGTACTTATAGATATTTAAATGATTTAGTTTGGCGCTGGCGGTCAAACTATAATAAATTGCGCTCGCCTGAGCACCGGCAATGCTTTTCGCAAATAAGCTGTTTTTACGGATTAATGTTGATGGTCGAATTATCTGTTCAACCGGATTATTAGTCAACGGTAATTGACCATCTTCAAAAATCCGATATACTCGTTCTTTTAACTTTAAGGCATTCCCAATGGCAGCTCTTAATTTACCTTGAGGAAATTCAATGTTGTTAATGTAACGATAAAACTTATCTAATAATGGCTTTACCCTTCGAATCCTTTCGCTACATTTCTCACTACTCGTTTGGTATTTTAATTGGTTTTCCGTATGGAAAACCGGAGCTAATAAGGCGATTGCTTGCTCAGCTTTTGAATCATTACGTCTGTTTGGCCTTAATGATTGCACAATTCGAACAAATTCTCGGCGAATATGTACTAAGCACGAACCAAAATTTGCCGAAGGATAAAGTCGATCACTATATCCGCCATACCCATCGCACATAATTAACCCTTGATAAGCTGAACCTACAATCTCTCCAACTGTCTGTCCGGAGCGCGTATTTCGGTAATGGAAAACTGCTAGTTGATGATGGCTAAATTCTTTAGTTGTCCTGGTAACCCAGAAATAACTATTAGTCTTGTCCTCTTCAATTACCTTAAACGGTGTTTCATCCATATGAATGACGTGTTCTTTACTCATTTCCGTCTTTAGTTGTTCATATAATGGTTCAAGATATGTCTGACTTAGCTTAATTATATTAGTAGCTAATTGTTTCCCTTTGATTGGCAAACCGATGGCTTGCCAAAGTTTCACCTGTCGATGAAAGGGTAATGCGAGTTCAAACTTATACTCGGCTACTTTGGCAAGAATACTGCTGGAAAAGTAGCTATGGGGAATTAATGATTGTGGCATTTTACTACTAATAATTACATCTTTTCCCGCTTCTTCACAGTCGAGACATTTATAACTAGTTTGGAATAAATTCCTACAATATAATTCAGCCGGCTTTAACTGTGCTTCACGACTATAGAGATGTTTTCCAATTAATTTCATTTCCTGATGGCAATGTGGACAATTCTTATTGATTAAGTCAATTTCTTCATTAATTTGGGGAAGACGATCCAAAAAAGCAGTCCGTCGACCAGTTGCTTTTGCTTGCCGGTGACGCACTACTTTTCTTGCTTTTGTTTCAATCACTTCAGTGATTGTTGTGGCTGATTCTTGTAATTGATCAAGCTCATCATCATTAAATAATGATTGTTGGCCATCAATTACTTTTTCGATTACTTCAGTTTTTTTTCCAAAAAGCTGATTTTGAAGTAACTTAACCATCGTTTGTAATTGAACTACTTGTTCTTTAAGTGCTTGGTTTTCTTTCTTCAATTGTTCATTGCTCTTTTCCATCTAAGTTGTTTCCGTTATTATATCAGAAGTGAGGAGATTTAAACCTTTTGAATAGGGTAAGACATACAAGAAAATACTGAAAGTATGTGGAACACCGTTTCGGTCAGTCATGGTAACTCGTTCTTTCCAATCGACTTGAGCACTTAAGCCGATCGTATGCTCAACCCTAATCGTTGCTTTCTTAGTTTGCACTTTACGAAACCGACGACAATAGTCTTTGACGATTGTGTATTTACCAGTAAAGCCTTTTTCAACGATAAAGTCATAAATCGATTTGGCAGAACATCCGGCAGTGTATTTATCCTCAATGATATCTTGATATCCGTCTAGCTTACTACGACGGCTTCGTCGCTTCCTAACGACTGTTGTTTCACCACTCTGAGCTCTTAAATATGCCGCTTTTACAGTTCGTGGATCAACACCATATTGTCGTGCAATAGCGGAGTAATTTGGTTTTATCTTCTCTAACACAAAATATCTCATCCTTTCATAAACGTCTTTTCGCATACTCATTTATTTAAGCTTTCGAATTGCTTCAACCATCCCTGACAAATCATCATTAGCAAACGTCTGGTAATTATCAGCATTCTTAAACCTTTCGGTAGCCACTTCATCAAATGATAATACTGGAATGCCTTTATCAACGTACTTTTGAATTACTTCCTCGTTTTTACCCCCATAGTTAATATCGAGGTAACCATCCGCCTTAGCTAATAAGCGCTTTCGATTGTAAGAAGTAATTGATGGATACAGATGTACATTCGGATAGCGAAGTGCCCGGATCAACTTAAAGCCCATTAAAGTATAGGCGGCTATATTAAACTCATAGTTTGGTAAAGCTTCTGCTAGTTCATAAAGATACTTAATGTTTTCATCGTTGGTGAATGTAAATAAGACTCCCTGCTTATTAGGAATATCATTATTCGGCAATGGTTGATGGTTAACGATCTCACTATAATCTAATTCCCGGTATTGCCACCACTTATCGCGCAGCCGTAAGGAAGTGGTCGTCTTCCATGGCTTATCATTAGTAGTGTAATGAATAATAGAATATGGTTCACTCTTTTTTAGCTCATTCTCATAGCGGTCAACGTCGCTCGGATCGAAGAAGGTAACCAGGTCGCCACCAACCTGGACGTTATAAGTACCTGGTAGCACTAAGTAATTACCCTTGAACTCCTCGTTAAGTAAAGTCTGGTCATTATCAATAGTGGCGGTCTTACCACGTTCAAGCAAATCCTGAACAAAGTTAGTTTCTCGTAATTGCTGGTTATCAAACAGCATTACCCCAGAATTAAAGAAGTCACCAAAGTAATCCGGAATTGCACCGGCAGGATATCCTTGCATATCGATGTTGAATAAATCATCCAGATTACGGTCAACAATTGTATCAGCATCTAAGTATAAAGCCCGATCTTCGGGAATCAATTTTGGAATCAAAATTCGTCCGTATGCCATTTTACTTAAGTAATCAACACTGATTTTTTCATCTTGAATAATAGCCGGATCGAGTTTAGCATCTTGAACAGTGATATTTAGCGGTGCTAGACGTCGATTTAGATTAATAAACCATTCTTGTGAAATGTCTTCATTAATAACATAAATTTTTAAATTCCGATTATTGTACGCAATCGACTTAATTAAGGTTTCAACTGGCATTAAATAATTTTGGTCTGTTGAAATGGCAATTACTTTTTTCATTTACTCAGTGTCGATAGTGCGGGTGTTCGTCCCGTTCCGGTAGTTCACGTCGTATTTTGATCGGTCGATCCGAGTATGTGGTTCGTAGCCTAGCACCGCAGTCAGTTCATTTTGAAGGAACTGATTAGCGGCCACTTCAATTTGACGACGTAAGACTTCATTCAGGGTAATATCTTTGTCGGAAGATAGCGCTGCGATAATATCTTTGTTAAACTGGTTCATTCAGACCATCTTCTTCAGGCTCTTATTGAACGACTCAATTAGGTTCGTCGAGTAGATGGTCTGACGGATCGCAGTTGGAAAAATGAAGAACGTGAATAGCTTCTCCATTTGGACTAGATTCTTGATTCGACGCTTATAACTGGACTCCCACTTAGCACTGAAAGCCGCCAATCGTTCTTTGGCGGCTTGTAGGTTCTCTGCTTGCCGAATAGCCTTAAAGTCGGTGATAATCTCCCTGCGATCGTTTTTGCGAACGTACTCTAAAAGGTTGTGCTCTGCGTGGACCCAGTACCGTTGAAACTTCACCTGCGGGTAGTTAGCCTCAATTGCAGATTGAAGTCCAACTAAACCGTCGGCGATGAATAACTGAATATCTTTAATCCCCCGTGCGCGTAATCCCTGGAGTAGTTCAGACCAAGCGGCTCCGTTCTCGGTCGGTGCGATACTGTAGTCAAGAACTTCCTTACCGCCGTCACTTCGAATTCCGATCGCTACGTTAACGGCTTCTCGTTCAACGGTACCACGGCGTAACGGAATGTAAGTAGCATCGAGGAACACACAGACGTACTGTGAATACTTGAATCTGCGCTCGTGGAACTCTTCAACCAGGTGTTCCGTCCGCTTAGTGATGTTTGAAACCGTGGTTGGTGAGTAGTAGTGGCTGTACATTCTCTCAACCATATCAGCGATTTCACGAGTTGTGACGCCCTTGGAGTACATCTTGATGACCATCTACCCTTTAATAATTGCTTTAATCTTATTCACCATACCATCGACATCGTCGTTAGCAAAGCTCTCGTAGTTAATGGCATCTTTAATTTGCGAGTTAACCTCGTCGAAGGAAAGAATCGGTTTGCCGGTTTCTTGGAAGCGGGCAATGAAGTTATCATCTTTTGCACCATAATTAATATCCAGGTATGCATTAGCATTCTCGATTAATTGGTCAGTAACCGGTCGTCCAGTGGACTGGAACAGGTGGACGTTTGGATACGTAATTAACCGAATTAATTTACCACCCATGTTAGTCCAAGCTCCAATGTCGAAGGTCACCATTGGTAATGCTTGAACCAACTTTTCTAGGTCCTTGATATTTTCACTATTAGTTAAGATCAGGACTTGGCCACTTTCTTGATAATCAAATATTGCCGGTAGTGGGGCATGCTGGCACACTTCAGACCATTCTAAGTCATGGTACTGCCACCACTTGTTTCTGTACCGACCAAATGAAAATTGCTGCCAGGGTTTAGTTGGACTAGTAAAGTGAATAACACTGCCAACCGTGCTACCAGTTTTTTCAAAGTAATTATGATCATATGCTGGGTAATAATTGCATAGGAAATCATATCCGATTGCTAGGTTATACTTCAACGGCAAATGAAGGTATGTATCGGCAAAGAAAAAATTCAGGACAGATTGATCACCTTCAATCAGCTGGTCGTTATTGCCAGCTGCTAACATTTGCGAAACGATATCTGGTGTTTCCTTTAATTTTGGCATATTAAAAAGGAGCACGCCAGAATTGAAGTTATTGTCATACAGTAAATCGGGAATGGCAGCAATCGGATGATTACCAAGATCCATCGTGAATAGTTCGTCTAAATTCTGATCAACTACAATGTCACTATCCAAATACAAGACGCGGTCAGCCTTGATGAGGTCCGGAATCATGATGCGTCCATACGACATTTCATTAATTTGTGGCTGGGAAACGTGTTCGTCAGCTAACATATTTTCATCAATTTTAAGGTTATGTATTTTACTATTGATGGATGAAATCCTATTATTAATGTTACTAAACCACTCTTGGGGAATATCCTTATTGATAACGTAAATTTCAGCACCCGAATTGTGGTAGAGAATGGATTTTGCGGTTGTTTCAATTTGGTTAATGTAGCCATAATCCCCAGAAAGGGCAAAAACTTGTTTGGTCATTCAAATAAATAATACTGACCAATTGATTATTGGTTGATGGAGCTGTGATATCTCTTGGTAGAAGGCCTTACAATAGATATCCATTGACGAATGTCCATTAAACATAGCTCGTGGATAGTGATTCATCCAATCATTAGTCGCTATGATCTGAGCACTACTATAGTTATTTATAGCTTCACCTTTGGTAATCTCCTTGCGCCTAAATTTCAAGAATAAGTTAGCCACTGGACTCAAATAAATAATACTGACCAATTGATTATTGGTTGATGGAGCTGTGATATCTCTTGGTAGAAGGCCTTACAATAGATATCCATTGACGAATGTCCATTAAACATAGCTCGTGGATAGTGATTCATCCAATCATTAGTCGCTATGATCTGAGCACTACTATAGTTATTTATAGCTTCACCTTTGGTAATCTCCTTGCGGCAGAAAGCGATAAACTCGGTAGACGGTTTCTAAGCTCCGGTGCAAAAGTTTGGCGGCCCGGTAGGCTTTTACTCCTTGGTCACGAAAATTAGCGATCATCGTTAGTTCGTCTATGGTAAGATGATAGTAGGTCATGCCAGAAAGCGATAAACTCGGTAGACGGTTTCTAAGCTCCGGTGCAAAAGTTTGGCGGCCCGGTAGGCTTTTACTCCTTGGTCACGAAAATTAGCGATCATCGTTAGTTCGTCTATGGTAAGATGATAGTAGGTCATTTGTGGTGTCCTTTCTTTTGATGTATGGGTATTCAAAAGTCTACCACAAATGGCTTTTTATTTTTCTAACTTAATTTTACAAACCGCGATTTAAAGCATACCTGCATTTAATGTATCTGTACATGATAGCTTATTCATTCTGTATATCTTCGGATTTCCACTAAAATAATATTTATTATAATCCAAATAAAGTTGATTGATAAGTGGAATGACTCTGTTTAACGTGTCAACAGCATTCACTCACTCATAATTATGTTCTAGATAATGATAATTCTTTATATCATCATCGGTTAGTAATGTTCTTTCCGTAAGTTGACTTTTTTCTTGTGTTTTCTTAACGAAACTCGTTAAGTCAGAATAATTTCTGAATTGCTTAAAGTACGGATCCTTTTCACATAAAGAATCAAATGTAGAATCTTCCGTAGCCAAAATATGAGAACTGAATGAAAGCGGAATATCCTTAGTTAAGTCATTAAACTTCTTCTCGTAATTAAACACAGCATCAATATCATCTGAAGCATAATGGTAGGCTAAATTTTCATTATCAACGGTAACCAACTCTACTAATTGAATCATTCAAGCTTTTTTATCTGAAAGAATTCTTTTAGAAAATTCAAAATCAATGTAACTATGTCTAAGAATATATTGATAAAGCTGATTATAGGAGAATTGTTTATTGGCTACTTGAATCGAAATATTATATAACTTAACTTCATCCAAAATGTCAAAAGAAAAACCGTTAATTTTTAAATACAATAATGATGTTAATAGTGCTGTTCTCTTATTGCCATTATTAAACATTTGCTTAGTTGAAATTGTATACCAAAAATATGTAGCTTTATGCAATATTGTGGGATAAGGTGTATATCCAAAGAAACCATTATCCACTTGTCCAAGCATTTAAACCAATGATAATTTCTTTAATGTCTTAACCAGTTTAGGATCTTCAAGTAGTTCATTCATAGCTTTTTTAGGGTCAACATTAACAACATTATTCACAAGTTCATTGATTTTTACCGCTGGAACCTTAACAAACTGACCTTTCAAACTGTTACTCATCTAATACTCCCGCTTCCGAAGAGCACCAATTCCAAACATTGCTAATAAACTACCAAAAGCGAGTGCAAGAACAGAATCAGCATTACCAGTTTGTGGTAATTGAGCATTCTCATTTGCTACTTGAGTTTGTACAGCAGAACGTGATCCTGTCTTGAGAACCACAGCGTTACTAGCAGTTTCGCCCTTGGTACCACTTACAGCAACGTTTACCGTCTTTGGAGTAGCCTGTTCAATCACAGCACCGTTAGGATCAAGCATTTGACCATTCTTAACAGCCCAATCCTGAACAGCATTACCTTGAGAATCAACGACTTGGTTATTCGCAACATGGTAGCCGTTGCCCTTAGCCTTATTTTGAGCAGCTAACTTAGCTTGTTGTTCAGCAACTTGTTTAGCTAATGCTTCTTTTTGCTGTAAGGCTGCTAATTCATCCTTAGCTTGGGTAAGTGCTTGTTGAGCCTTTTGCTGGTTCTTAGTAGCGATGGCAAGCTTTTGATTAGCTTCATCAACATTTGCTTGAGCAGTAATGGCAGCTTGCTTCAATTCATTAAGCTCATTAGTAGCAGTAGTTAATTCATTTTGCGCAGTAGTTAGCTTTGCTTGTGCATCGACAACGGCTTGTTTAGCTGTAGCAAGTTTTTCTGGAGCATTTTGTAAATCACTAAGCGTAGTTTGCAATTGACCTAACTTATCATTATCAGCCTTAAGCATAGTCTGTGCATTGCCAACAATCTGTTTTTTAGCATTTAATTTATCATTAGCCTTAGCTAAAGCAGTATTAGCATCGTCCAAAGTCTTTTGAGCAGTAGCTAATTTGGCCTGTTCAGCTTTCAAATCATCATTATAACGCGAAATCGATAGGTGGGAGGGTTTTATTTTAGTAACCAATTACTTTAATTCTGCTACTCCACCTTTAGCAATATGGTTGCCTTCATTTCCAAGAACTTCTTCAATACTAAATTTAAAATGCTTAACAGTAAATTTATGATTGGATAACATTGTTACACTTCCGCTACGACTATTGCCTGGATTAATTGCTTCTGTACCAATAATAGTATCAACAGCACCACCATCAGGACTTGGAGTTTCTGTCGAAAATTCTTGTCCATTATCATCTTCTGGCATCCAAATAGTATATTGAGGGTTAACTGCTTTTTTACTACTATTCTTTACAATATAATTTACTTTAACTTGATAGTAATGATGGTTTAATTCTTTGTATGCTTCATCAATACCACTATTATCTGGTTTATTTGCTTCACTCTTTTTCATCTTTTGATATTCAACGCTAGTAATCTTAAACCGAAGCGGTCCCACTGAGCTTGTCCATTTATTTGGTGCTGCTTTATAATGATTAACTTTCACAGGTAACTTCTTGCTTACATGACCATTATCACTTTTAGCAATAACGGTGTAATTACCCGTATCATTTAATCTTATTTCAGCTTTTCCATTTTTAGTCTCTGATTTCCCTTGGATTACCTTATTTTTGCTGTTCTTAACTTCATATGTAGTTCTTTTATTAGCAGTAAGAGTTACTTTAGCATACCAATCTGGAGTCATCATAACTTTCGAATGATTTAAACTTGCCTTAAACGGTTTACCATTACTATCACGACGATAGAATATCATCCCTGCAACAATTACAACAATAGTTACTAATATTAACACTAGCCATTTCCAGTATTTCTTCATTTAGTCATGATGGGCGCCTCCTTCCAAGTACTCATGCAAAGCGGCAATATCATGCGGCGTAGTAGTACAGCATCCCCCAACAATTGTCAATCCAGCCGCGAGCCATTGTGGTAAGTAATCAACTAAACCACGACGTCCATGGGGATAGCTCCACGTTTTTGTTGTCGGATCATAAGTCGCACTTGAATTAGGATAAGCAATAACCGGTTTATCAGTTGCCTGATGGATTGTCTCAATGGCGGCTGTTACCTCTTCTAATGGAATACAATTTACGCCAACCGCAAAAACATTTGGATACTTCGCAACGGTACAGGCAGCAACTGCTAACGGTGTCCCATCTGGTAAATGTGTGGAATCTTTTAAGGAAAAACTGACATAGCATAAAGTATCCGGAGCCAGTTCTTTGACAAGGTCCAATTCTGCTAACACTTCATCTAAGCGTGGCTGAGTTTCAATTGCAATCACATCGACACCAACCGTTAAAATATCAGTTAATCGTGGCCGATGAAATTGTTGATATTCGGTTGTACTGAGGTGGTAATCACCACTATATTCACTTCCGTTGGCAAGATAAGCGCCATAAGGACCAAGCGCTCCCGCCACATAGTTATAAATACCGGTTTCCTGCTGGTATTCATCACGCGCTTCTTTAGCCAAGGAGACTGCCCGCTGGATCAATGAATGAGCCTCTTGTTTTGAATAACCATTCTTGATGAATGCCGGAACATTTGCCTGGTAGGTATCAGTAATCGCTAACCGGGCACCCGCCTTAAAATATTCCTGGTGAACTTTTTTAACTAATGCTGGCTGGTTAGCTAAAACACTCGCCGTCCATAATGAGTTATTGGTATCAGCCCCTAATTGTTCCAAAGCCGTTGACATTGCGCCATCAATTAGTAATGGCTTAGTTAATTCTGCAGTAATCTTTGTCATCTATTTAACAACTGCTGAAACCTTTTTTTTCGTAATATACTTGCGCCACAAGGTCTGTAAATAATAAGCAGCATAACAAGCAATTACAAACGGAATCGTACAATACAAGGCAATTCGTTGTTGGGGATCAAACCAAATTAAGATGCAAGAAAGGCTGCTAGCAATAAATGCAAACCATGGAACAATCGGATACCATGGCGTGCGATACTTTAACTCACTTAACTGATGACCAGCCGCTAAAAAGTGCCGACGAAAAATGAGCTCACATAAGGAAATCGCAATCCATACAAAGACAACCGCCAATCCAGAAACAGAAACTAAGACTAAATAGACCGTCCCAGCCGCATAGATGCTGGAAAGCAAAGCTAACACCCCACCAAGCATACTTAAGAGCAAGGCGAAAACCGGAATCCCGCGTCTATTAGTTTTAGCAATGGCAGCCGGAATCGTTCCTTCATTAGCTAATGACCATAACATCCGGGTTGATGCGTATAGGCCAGAATTAGCGGCAGAGATAATCGCGGTGAGGACGACAAAATTCATTAAGTCGGCAGCATATGGAATTCCAAGTTGGCTAAAAACGTAGACAAATGGACTTTGCGTTACCCCCGCCTTTTGATAAGGAATCAAAGAGGCCATAACGATCATGCTCCCGACAAAGAAAATCACTAACCGCCATAAAGTAGTATGAATTGCCTTAGGGAGGGTCTTTTCAGGATGCTTAGTTTCTCCCGCGGTGATGGCGATTAATTCAGTCCCAGAGAAAGCAAAGTTTACCGTTAACATCGTCATAAATAAGCCGCTAAATCCACCCGGGAATAGGCCGTCCTTAGTAAAGTTGTTCAGCAAAGGTGCATGATGGTAACCTTGAATCGGGATAAGACCAATTACTGCTAAAGTCCCCAACAAAATAAACGCGCAGATCGCAACCACTTTAATCACCGCAAACCAAAATTCACTTTCTGCAAATGCCTTGACAGTAAAAATGTTAGATAAGAGGATAATAATGATAAATAACAAGCTCCACCACCAAACCGGAATCTGGGGAAACCAGCGCTTCATAATGAGGCCAGCTGCGGTAAATTCGGAGCCCATCGCAATCGTCCAAGTCAACCAATAAAGGATTGCAACGGTAAATCCAGTGGCCGGCCCAATCAGATTTTTGGAGTAAACATGAAAAGCCCCCGTATACGGCATCGCAACACTCAGCTCACCTAAACATAACATGACAGCATAAACGATTAAGGCGCCAAGCAAATAAGCAATAACGGTTCCCAACGGCCCAGCCTGATGAATCGTGTAACCAGAACTCAGAAATAGGCCGGTCCCGATCACTCCACCAAGCGCAATCATCTGGATATGACGAGCACCCATTTCACGGGCTAAATGCGTTTTCTTAGTCATTTATTCAAATGCCTTTAGCTGTTTCCAAAACATTGGGAGCAAGAATAATTGAAGGAATAATACACAACCAGTAAGGACACTTGTATAACTAAAGAAGATCAATTCTGAAAATAAGTCGGCTAAGATTACGACCGCGATGCACAGCTGGCTAACGGTTAACCATTCTCGCTTAATTCTATTAGCTGAGAAGATCATTACTAATTGGATTGCTACTAAGACTGTCTGAATCAACTGTAGTAAAAATAGTGAATGCATATTTATCCATAAATTTGCGAGAATACCCCCACTTCTATAAGTAGGGGATGAATCGCTCTCTTAAAGTACGTTAGTGCTTTTTCTTTTGTTCTATGATATATTTAGTATATATCTATAAAATGTGGTGCTTAGTATTCGACACACTAAAGGCTACTGGTCTTTTCTTTTTTTGTAAATAAGTAAATTGGTCTACAAAAAAGATTTCCACGACCAGATGAATTATTCATCCAACCTATGAAAATCTTACACTAACTTATTTCAGTTATTACGGCAACCAGGTTCAAAATTAACGTTGGAAATATTTACATCAATATTATCATCAGGTGATACTAGCCCGTTAAGATAACTCGTACCAACAAAGTATTTTGCAAATGCAACGTTCATATCGCCAAAACCAAAAAGGTCATTTTTCACTTCATGTTTATTCTTAGCCATCTAAAAATGCAAATTTAATAAAGTGACGATACAATAAGTCATCCCACTAGCGATTACCGGTCCGGCTGCAATTCCTTTAAAGACAACCACGCCGATAATTGTTCCTAGTACTAAGGCAACTGTAACCTGGGGTACGGCAGCTAATTGATTAACGCCATATTTCGATAAAATTGCAACAGCTATTCCGGCACCAACTGCAATCCAGCCAGCAGGAGTTTTAAATGCTGCCCATAAATCATCAAACCCTATCTGCCCGGTAGCAATCGGAATTAAAATAGCCACAGAGATTACTGTTACGCCCCAATTAATCCCCTTTTGTTGAATTAACGGGAGCCATTTGGCAGTGTAAGGAATTAACTTCAAAACTATTACAACGATGCTTGCAATAATCAAAGATGAATTATGACCGAAAATTGCGATTAATAATACTAAAGCTAAAAAGAGCCAGCTTTCCATTTAACTGTTTTCTAACTTCACTTGCGAAGAGATTTTATGGTAGAGTTTCGTACTTAAATAAAGAGAAGTTAATAGTAAGCATAAACATAAAATAAATCCAGCTTGAATCCCCAGATGTGATGAGGGGTTATGTACAAGATGGTTAACAATTCCAACAATTGCAACGATTAATGCTGTCCCGAATGAGGCGGCAATTTGACGTAAAGTATTAAAAGTAGCAACCGCATCTGGAACAATCTCATTTGGCAAGAGGGAAAGGGCTTGTGTTTGCAAGGGGATTAACATTGTTACCAAACCAAATTGACGAACGGTTTGAAACAGGGTAATCATAATTACTGAACTTCGTGCTCCAATTGCTGCTTGTCCGATTGTACCGAGAATATCAATTATTAGCCCAGCACCGACAAGTATTTTAATTGGGTAGATATCATAAAAGTGACCACTGGTGGTTGAAAGTAATCCGGTTAAAATCGCCCCTGGCAAGACTGCAATAGCAGAAACAACTGTACTTTTGCCCAGAACAATCTGAACCAGTAATGGAATTAAAATAGCATTACCGTACATAGTTGCCGTAATTAACATATTAATAATAGTAGCAAGAACAAACTGCTTATGAGTAAAAATTCCAAAGTTAATTAATTGCTTATTACTGTGCCGTTGGTTGAGGAAAAAGGAAAATAGGAATAATAAACCGATTAAAACATAACCAGCAACATTGAACGACATAAGCGGGTTATTAGAAACATTTGAAAGGCCCATTAATAGCGACCATAAGCCAGCAGTAATTAAGATTAATGCTAGGGTATTAAATTGCGGATGCTCATTGTGCGCGATTGACGGTAAGAAGAAAAATGATAAGAGTAATGTTGCAACGGCAAAGGGAATAATTAACAGAAATAAGTACCGCCAGGAAAAGAAGTGTAGCAAGAAGCCGGAAATAGCTGGCCCCAGGATTGGTGCACAATTGAATGCCAGTCCAATAATTCCCATAATTTGGCCCTTTTTCCCTGGCTTAGCATAACGAATTGCTAGTACATTTACTAAGGGCATCATCATTCCCGCTCCAAGCGCTTGAATCATTCGGGCAATCACAATTAAATTAAAGTTCCAAGCTGCTGCTCCTACAATCGTCCCGATAAGGAAAATCCCAGAAAAGACAATGAAAAGGTTTTTAAATGGAAATCTCTTTATTAAAAATGAACTGACGGGAATCATCAGGGCATTTACAAGCATGTATCCATTTGTTACCCATTGGACCTGCGCTTCACTGATATGAAAAACATTCATAAAAGTTGGCAATGCAATGTTCATTAAGGTTGAACAAAGAAGACCGAAAAATGTACCAAAAACCATGATTATTAATGCATGGCGAATTCGTTGATTTTCCATTTAGCAGTTCATCTGCATATCAGGAATGCAGTTACATTTGACGTGGTCCGGTGAATTAGTTGCTTTGCTTGCCAATAATTCTTGTAACTTAGCAATATCATCCTTGCTAAGTGTTACATTATTGATCACATGTTCAAGGGTGCTTCCAACGTGTCGTTCACAAATATTATTAAATAGTTTGTCCGCCGCTTGGTCCATTGTTTGCTGTTCAGGAACTAACGGCTCATAAATGAAGCCACGACCTCGGCGCGTTGCCGATAGAGCTTCTTTGTCAACTAAGCGTCGTAATAGTGTTTTTATTGTGGCTGGTTTCCATTCAACTTTTTGTTGCAAGATTTCAATGATTTGACTACTGGTTGTTTGTCTTAAACTCCAAACTACCCGCATAACTTGCCATTCAGCGGGGGTTATTTCTAAATCGCTGTTCATCTATTTTTCTTTGCTTTGATCCTCATCAGCTAATGGCTTCTTCTTTCTAGGCTTAATGTAAACTACCTTGAATTTATTAACATAGGCATTCTTCAAATCAAGAGGTGTGAATGAGAAATTATCGACTCTAATTGGTTGGCCAACTTTTAAGTCATACTGCCGTTCAAGGAAAAACCCAGTTAAGGTTGTTACTTCAGAGTTGTCAAATTGCTCGATGTTTGTATCAAAGTAACGTTCAAAATCATCTAGTGGCATCTTACCTGAAACTTCGAAGGTAGGATTACCCTTGCTATCAGGATCCTTCCTTTCAATCATATCAGAGGTAGCATGATCAATTTCTTCGCCAACTGTTCCGAATAATTCTTCATAAATATCCTTATCAGTAATGATCCCAGAAGTACCACCGTATTCGTCTTGGACAACGACAATTGGCACTTGTTTTTTCATCATCTCAGCAAGGACATTGGTGAGTTGTTCATTTTCGTAAACGATTGGAATTCGGCGCATGATTGTGCGAACTGATTGTTGCGGATTGATTTGGTTTTGCCGCATAATATCATATGCAAAAATATAACCAAGAATGTGGTCTTTGTCATTATTAGCAACAACTGGGAAACGCGTGAATTTCTTTTCGAAATAAAGTTTGGCTGCATCTTCAATTGAAGCCGTAATATCAATAACCGCTAACTGTGTCCGATCAATCATAATATCCTCAGCAACTTTATCATTCATTTCAAAAGCCCGTTGCATGAAAATAACGTCTTCTTTATCCATTTCCCCAGCTTTTTCCGATTGTTGGGATAAGGTCATAATTTCATTTTGTGAATATGTGTCTTCTTCTGGCTGAACATTGTATCCTAACATTTTCGTAATTGCCGCAGCGACTACCGCAAATAACCAAACGAAGGGATAAAAAACAGTATGGAAGAATTGTACCGGGTGAACAATTGATAAGAGAATTGGTACCGGTCGATCAATCGCCATATTTTTCGGAACTAAGTCAGTAAATACCGCGTGGAAGAATGTAAAAATTAAAACACCGATAACTGGTGCAATCGCTTGAAGAACATCGTGCGGAATAATATTAATCTTTAGCAATAGATCTGTGATAAATTCATCACCTAACCAACCTAAAACTAAAGAAGTCATCGTAACACCGACTTGAGCTGTTGATAGGTACTCATTAAGATTTGCTACCATGTGTTCCGCGCGTTTGACTTTTCGCGTTTGCCGGAGCTCCTTTAACTCACTAGGCCGCACTTTAACAACTGAATACTCCAGCAGTGTAAATAAAGCAGCTAACAGCAGAATTAAAATAATGATAATTAATTTAAACCAATATGAATCCCATAAACCATTCATTCATCGTTTCCTTCGCCAATTTCGCCATCGATGGATAATCTCCGTAACAACTAAAAGAATAATAATTATGATTGCAATAATATAGCCAGATACTCCTAAACGATAGATATGTGAATCAGCTGGTGTTCCCTGGACTAATAATGATGATCCTAAGATGACTGCTGCTAAAATAATTGCAATCATGAAACGGTTCATTAACCGTTCTATCTGCTTTAGCACTCGTTGCTCATTTTTATACCGTAGATCAACTTTGGCATCCCCACTTACAAATGTATCGATCAATTCATTAATTCTTTCTGGCATCTTCCCCATTGCTTTGCTAGCAAGGAAAAAATTGACTAGGTTATTATCAAGGGTAGAACGCCAATTAAAGTTTCGTTTTAAATAACGCCGGCCAAACGATTGGGCAACCTCAAGCATTGATATTTCAGGATCAAGTTTAGCAACCGAGCTTTCAAGAGTTCCAAATGCCTTAATTAGCATCGTTACCTCTCCCCTCATTTGAAGGTGGTTTTTCTTACATAGCTGGACAATTTGGTATAGCATTTTCACGAAATCAATATTGCCAAGGCCGGTTGAAAAATATGGTTGAATAAAGGCGCCAAGTTCTTTATAAAATGCATTTTCGTCAACTTCCCCGGTTCGATTACAAACATTTAAAACTGCTTTCCCAATTTTTCGCGTATCCTTTGTGTTGATAGTAATCACGATATTCGCAATACTATTTGCCATCGCTGGACTTAGTCTTCCCATCATTCCAAAATCAAGGTAGATGATCCGGTAATTCGGTAATGCCTCCTGTTGATCATAACTAATAGTTGTATTATAAATGGTCTTTTCATGGTGTTTAGTCGTTGCGTATTGCTTTGCTGACTCATCCGGACGTAATTCATGAATTAATATATTTCCTGGATGCGGATCCGCATGAAAGTAATGGTCAACAAAAACTTGTTTTAAAAAGTTATTAACGAGCGTAGTAGCAATTTCATGATTAACGGTCGTTGCCTCTTGATCATTATCATTTGGCTGCTTAAACCGATATCGAATGCTTTTCCCTTCCATCGCTTCATTAACAAGAATCTTAGGAGCACAATACTTCATATATACTTTAGGAACTAAGATTGGTCCGTCACCGTTATTTAATGTATAAAATTCTTCCCCGTTTTTTGCTTCTTCAAGAGTATTGACTTCACTTAGTAATGAAGTACTGAGTTCATCAATTACTTTATCCAAATCAACTACTGCAATGTCTTGGGGAACATACTTAAATAAGACCACTGCTTTCCTTAATAGGGCTAAATCGGTATTAACAAGCTTACCGACTTCTGGATGTTGAATTTTGACAACAACCGGTGCCCCATCCTTAAGCGTTGCATGGTGAACTTGCCCAATTGACGCAGAAGCAAAAGGTTTTTCTGCAAAGCTAGCAAATTCGTCATTAATTTTCTTCCCAGTTTCTTCTTCAAAAGTTTGCTCTACGGTCGCAAAGCTATCAGCTTTAACCTGATCTTGCAAGTGGCGAAGTTCTTTAATATATGCTGGGGAGACAAGGTCTGGACGGGTTGATAATATTTGGCCAAGTTTAATAAAGGTCGGTCCCAGTTCTTGCAGTGCCTGACAAATAGCTTGTGGATTAGTTTGATGGTAAAAATTGCTAACAAAATGATATTTTCGCATCACTTGCATAATCTTACGCAAGCGTGCTGACTTCTTGATTTCTTCTTCATTAGTCGTCATTCATTTCAAAATAAATTCAACTAAAAGTAAAAAGAGCGTGCTCCCGCAAAATACCCACCAATGGTCACGGATGATCCCGAGATAGTCACGAATAAAAGTTAATGGACAGTATCGCCAAGGAGTCTTGCTACTAATGAATGACCAGTTTAACCCCATCTTCCTTGCATAAGCTCTCGCACGAAGAACATGAAAATCACTAGTTACTACTACAACCGTCTCTTGCGGCTTAATGAGTTGACTAGCGAAGGCTAAATTTTGCCATGTATTAAGTGCCTTGTTTTCGCGAATTATTTTTCTTGCTGGGATTCCGTGAGCAATTAAGTAAGCAGCCATGACTTCTGCTTCAGATTCTTTTGCTTTCTGTACTATTCCCCCAGAAACAATAATTTTTGCAGATTGATGAGTTTTCCAACAATTAATGGCTTTATCAAGGCGAGTAGCTAACACTGGCGGGACTTGGCCATGTTTAACAGCTGCCCCTAAAACCAGAAAGCCCTGAACCGTAGCAGGACATTTTCGCAGGCGGGTACAACAACTGAAAACACAAAATAAAATTAAGTTAAAGGTACTTAAAACGTCAATAGTTGCTACTACTAATGAACTTAGCCAACTTACTGATTGAATCGGTAAATTTTTAAGTAAAAAAGCAAAAATAGGCAACACTACTATCAAGTTGAGCAACATCAAAACAAACGCAAACGTATTGAATCTGGTCACCTTGGTTTCACTATTTAAATGACGAATCAAAATAAGCCTAATCGTAATTCCCCAGCATAACACACATATTAATTCATTAACTAAGTTTAAATATATCATAAACAACCTAAGATTAGTTCAGGACAAAAATAATTATTGTCCTGGACTTTTTTGTTATTCTGAAGATAGAGCTAAGATCGATCATGCTCTCAGGGACTTCGAGTCCGTATTATAAAATGATCTCCGCTATCTTTGATTTGATATTTTGCTTTTAGGTTGTGGAACTACGAGTTCGAGTATTTAGGAAATGAAGTACAAATCTAGGATAGCGGTTATAAGACTCTCTTCTACTTATTTTTTGGGTTACTTAAGTATAACGTGAGAGTTCTTGCGTTTTCTATTTTTTACGCGAGAAAGCCTAGAGTCGCGGTGGTTAGCCGTGATTCTAGGCTTTCAAGTTTCAGTTAATTTTTCTTCTTCAAAAATCCATAACCATAAGCAAGCAATGCAAAAATTACGATTGAAAGGATTAATGGAATTCGTGTTGAATCAATAAAGAGTAAAATCACTAGAACTGCCAAGAAGAAAATAATTGTTAACCAACTAGTAATCGGATATCCTGGCATTCTGAAGTTTGCAACTCCCTTAGGATTTTGTTGTCGGAACTTAATATGTGCAACCAAAATAATGATCCACGTAAAAATAAAGGTAATTGTTGAAATTCCAGCAATCACATCGAATATTCCCGCTGGCATAATATAATTCAAGATAACTGTGATAAAAAGAATCAATGAAGAGAAAGTTAATGCATGATTAGGAACTGCCTTCGCGCTTAATTCACCAAAACGTTTTGGTGCGTTCCCGCTTCGAGCTAATGAGTAGAGGGAACGACTAGTACTAAAGATCGCACTGTTAGTTGCAGACATTGCAGCTGTCAAAACCACAAAGTTTAAAATCGCAGCTGCTCCTGGAACACCGATTGCTGCAAACACTTGAACAAACGGGCTAGAAGTAGTCTTAATATGGAACCATGGGTAAATTGACATCATCGCAATCATTGATCCGATATAGAATAAACCAATCCGGACTGGTAAGGTATTAATCGCCTTCGGAATATCTTTATCTGGATTCTTAGTTTCTCCAGCTGTCAAACCGACCATTTCAATTCCCACAAAGGCAAAAACTACCATTTGGAAAGACATTAAGAAGCCCATCGGACCAGTAGAGAAAAAGCCCCCCTGGTTAACTAGGTTTGAAAGAGTTACCGGCCGTCCTTCAACATGACCATGCATCACAAGTAAGACCGCGCCAACTGCTATTAAGGCTAAAATTGCAATCACCTTAATCATAGAGAACCAACTTTCTAGTTCACCAAACAGCCCAACGTTTACCATGTTTACTAACATCAATAAAATAACAATAATTAATGGACCAACCCATTGTGGTAAATTAGGGAACCAATATTTCAAGTAAATACCAGTAGCAGTAAGATCTGCCATTGCTAATGTTAGCCAGCATGCCCAGTACATCCATCCAGCAACAAATTCCATTCGGTCACCAAGATATTCCTTAACCGAATCAATAAATGAATGTTTTGAAGTATCAGCTAAAATAAGTTCCCCTAACGCCCGCATCATAAAGAAGCAAAAGATACCGACGATCAGGTATGAAAGAATGATTGATGGACCTGCTTGGTGAATGGCTGTTCCTGATCCAAGAAAAAGACCGGTCCCAATAGCTCCACCAATAGCAATCATCGTCACATGACGACTTTTAAGCGATCGTTCTAACTTCTGTTGTTGTTTTTCGTCCATTTATCGACTGACTTTTAGTAATTTAAATTTGACAAAGTTAGAATAATCATTATAATAATGAGTAACTTCTAATAATTGGTTGACAGAGAATCTAGCATTTGTTGAAAGCTGGATCCAATTAAATGGCATTTAAATATTTAGCACTTTATCCAAGAAATTCTTCGTATCTGGATGTTGTGGATTATCAAAAATCTCTTCTGGGGTGCCTTGTTCCCGAATATCACCATTATGGAAGAAAACCACCCGATCAGCAACTTGCTTAGCAAATCCCATTTCGTGAGTTACCACGATCATGGTCATTCCTTCTTGCGCTAACCGTTTCATTACTTCCAAAACATCCCCTACCATTTCAGGGTCAAGGGCACTCGTTGGTTCATCAAAGAGCATTACATCCGGTTTCATTGCAAGGGCACGGGCGATGGCTACCCGTTGCTTTTGACCTCCAGACAGCTTGGTTGGATCTGCCCCCGCTTTATCAGCCAGCCCAACTAAGTCAAGATAGTGCATCGCGTCCTTTTCTGCCTCTTCCTTGGTCATCTTGCCAAGTTGAATAGGTGCCAAAGTGATATTCTCCAAAACATTCATATTTGGAAAGAGATTAAAGTGCTGAAAAACCATCCCGATATTTTCCCGAACCTTATTAATATTTACTTGCGGATCAGCAATATCGTAGCCATCAATATAAATATGGCCGCTATTTGGTTCTTCAAGCTTATTAATGCAACGAAGAAAGGTACTTTTACCCGATCCTGATGGCCCAATCATGCAAACCACCTCATTGGGTTTTACGTCCAAGCTAATACCCTTCAGCACTTCATTACTTCCATAACTTTTGTGCAGATTTTTTACTTGTACTTTATAGTTTTTATCCATTTAAGCCATCCTCTTTTGTACGTAGTTTGATAACCAAGTCAACAGGGTAATGATAATGATATACATCGTCCCAATAATTAACCACATCTTAAATCCTTCCATGTTCTGGGAAATGATAACAGTCCCCGTTTGTGTAAGTTCCATTACACCGATTGCGGAAAGAATTGAAGTATCTTTCAAGGTAATAATAAACTGGTTAACTAACGAAGGAATCATTAACTTAAATCCTTGGGGAGCAATAACCTTAATCAAGGCTTTGCTATATGGCAACCCTAAGCTCCGCGCTGCTTCCCACTGTCCAATATTAACGGATTCAAATCCACCTTTAACAATGGCTCCAATATAGGCCCCTTCGTTAAAAGTCAAGGTTAAGATTCCTGCCAAGAATAATGGAACTTTATGGCCAATAACATTTGGAATCCCCATGTAAATAAAGAAGGCTAAAACAATCATTGGAATACCACGGAAGATATAAATCAGGGTACTAGAAACAGCATTGGCAAATTTGTTTTGTGCAATACCTAATACACCTAAAATTACCCCAAAAATCATCGCAAAAATAATGCCGACAACGGTTAATTCAATTGTCATCCATAATCCACGAAGCAAGGCAGGATAATTGGCGCGGATTAATCCCAGGATTGTCCGATCAGTCGCACTGTCCTTCGTTGTTTTGTCACTCTTAGTATATTTATCAATGATTTGATCCATTTGACCAGTATCTTTTAGCCATTTGATCCCATCATTCATTTTTTTCTGTAATTCTAAGTTCTTGCCCTTTTGATATCCAACGGCAACTGGTTGCGCATCAATTGGCTTCTTTGTCACAACCTTAAGTGGGACACCTTCTTTAATTCCGTATTCAAGAACAGGGCCATCATCAAAAGTAGCTGCTGTATTCCCAGTCTTCACATCGTTCCACATCGTATTTGAGGAATCAAAGTAGCGAATTTTGTAACCATATTTCTTTTGGTTGTTCTTCAAAAATAATGCCGCACTCGTTCCTGACTTAGCTGAAACTGTTTTGCCTTTTAATTGGCTCATCGACTTAATATTGCTATCTTTTGCAACAGCCATAACAACCCCACTAGTATAGTAAGGTGTTGAAAAATCATACTTTTCTTTTCGTTCATCAGTAACGCTCATTCCGGCAATTACTGCATCAACTTGTCCTGCTTCAAGAGCTTGTAAGTCACCATTAAAGCTCATTGACTTCAGTTCATACTTAAAATGCTCATGCTTAGCAATTTTCTTAAGCATTTCAATTTCAATCCCAGGATTCTTTCCTGAGTACCCACCTTTACTATCTTGAATTTCAAAGGGTTCAAAGGTGTTATTAGTTGCAAACGTATAAGTCGGTTCGGCAGCAGATACCTGCTGAGGCTCGACCATTTGCCACCCCACTACAATTCCAAGAACTGCAACAATGGTGATGATCATATTTTTTATCTTGCTGCTATGCATTTATTTATTAACTTTATTACGGAAAGGAACCGCATTTTCCTTAGTAATCTTAGTAACACCATGCATGTATGGTACCAATACTTCTGGAATCGTTACGGAACCATCAGCGTTTTGATAGTTTTCCAAGATAGCTGCAACTGTCCGACCAACGGCTAAACCAGAACCGTTAAGTGTGTGAACATATTGTAACTTACCATTTTCATCCCGGTATTGTGTGTGCATCCGCCGTGCCTGGAAGTCCAAGCAGTTTGAACAACTTGAAACTTCACGATACTTATTTTGTGCTGGCATCCACAATTCAAGATCATGGGTTTCAGATGCAGTAAAGCTCATGTCACCAGTAGTTAAGGTAATAACATGGTATGGCAAGTTTAACTTCTTCAAGATATTTTCAGCGTTAGCCGTCATCTTTTCAAGTTCATCCCATGAGTTCTCTGGCTTAGTGTATTTAACCATTTCTACCTTATTGAATTGGTGCATCCGGATCAATCCTCGGGTATCACGACCCGCTGCTCCCGCTTCAGAACGGAATGATGGTGTTAAAGCAGTAACGTAAACTGGTAATTCTTCAGTTGGGATAACTTCGCCACGGTAGTAATTAGTCAATGGAACTTCAGCAGTTGGAATCAAAGTCATATCCTCACCGTTAACTTGGTAAACTCCTTCTTTGAACTTAGGGAATTGACCAGTACCGTACATTGAATCAGCATTGACGATATATGGTGGTAAGACTTCGGTATATCCTTCCTTCATGTGTTCATCAAGCATGAAGTTGTAAACTGCTCGTTCAAGCTGAGCACCAAGCCCTAAGTAGTAGACAAAACGCGCACCAGAAACCTTACCAGCGCGATCAAAGTCTAAAATACCAAGATTTTCACCAATATCCCAGTGATGCTTAGGCTCAAAATCAAAGTCGCGAACCTTACCCACTCTCCGTAATTCAACGGCACCGTCTTCCGTTAAACTAACTGGAACACCATCGTGAGGAACATTCGGAAGATGAGCCATCTTATCATGGAGTTCAGCATTATTTACTTCAAGTTCAGCGTCCAATTCCTTGATCTTATCACCAAGTTCACGAGTTTCCTTAATGGCAGCATCGGCAGATTCACCATTACGCTTAGCTTCTCCAATCTTCTTTGATGCTTCATTACGTTGCGCCTTCATTGTTTCAGTTTGTTGGAGCAATTCCCGTCGCTTTTTATCTAACGCAATAACTTCATCAATTTCTTCTGGTTTTACACCACGCGTAGCTAACTTTTCCTTATAAAAATCAGGTTCTTGACGAATCTTTTTAATATCTAACATAAATCGAGTAGGAGATAATTGACTAGTTCAATTATCGACCTCTCACACCACCGTACGTACGGTTCCGTATACGGCGGTTCGACAACTTAATCACATTGAATTGACTAGAGCATCTTGGACATATTCATTAGTCCGAGTTGTTCCAGTTTTTTAGTCTAATCGTTGAATAAACGCTGTTATTTTACCAATTGAATAGTATTGGAGCCATCCACACATTTTTCGCTGAATTTCCCCAAATATTCTAGTAATTGAGACTCCTCGATTACGTTTGGTTAATTGCTTTAACGCGTGTTTAACTCGCCTTTGTGATTCTTTAGCTGGTCGCGCGTAAGCACCATTCTGGTTTACACCTAATGAGAAGCCTAAAGGGCTACCAACTTTACTTTTATCTGGATTTACTTTGACCTTTAATCGTCTTTCTAGGAACTGCGTAATGCTTTGCATTCACTTACCCTTAAAAGGGTCCGAATATTCCACACTTGTTAGCTTATCCATTGATATATCACGTTTCTCTTGATCTCGGATATACTTCTTTATCGTGGATTCATTTAATCCAACTGTAATCACATAGTAGCCTTCAGCCAAAAAATGTCGGTTCCCATATTTGTATTTTAAGTTTGCATGTCGATCAAACATCATTAATGCACTTTTCCCTTTTAAGTATCCCATAAATCATAACCACCCGTCAAACGGGTGGTTTGCACATCGGCTATAAGCCGATAATAAAAGCCGGCGTCTCAAGGCGCTGGCTTTCGCTTTGCTCAAGCCAAAATGCTCTGACTACTTTGCCACCGCTTTAAGCGGTGTTTGTACTACCTCACTTACCCTTAAAAGGGTCCGAATATTCCACACTTGTTAGCTTATCCATTGATATATCACGTTTCTCTTGATCTCGGATATACTTCTTTATCGTGGATTCATTTAATCCAACTGTAATCACATAGTAGCCTTCAGCCAAAAAATGTCGGTTCCCATATTTGTATTTTAAGTTTGCATGTCGATCAAACATCATTAATGCACTTTTCCCTTTTAAGTATCCCATAAACTACGAGACACTTAGCTTCGGCGGAATACTTACTAACAAGTGCACATGATCTGGCATCATATGACCTTCAATTATTTCTACTCTCTTATATTTGCACAATAAACGAATATAATCTCTCGGGTTCGGTATTGATTGAAGATCGCTTTACGTCTATACTTTGGTATGAATACGATGTGATACTTACATAACCACTTCGTATGGGCTAAGCTATTTAATTTATTAGCCATATTTATATAACCTCTTTTCCCTTATGAATATGTCCAAGACGCTCCAGTCAATTCAATGTGATTAAGTTGTCGAACCGCCGTATACGGAACCGTACGTACGGTGGTGTGAGAGGTCGATAATTGAACTAATCAATTATCTCCTACTCGATTATCAATTAATTGCCCTTCCAATAACGTGCCCGGGTAAGCAGTTCCCGTGAACGCTGGTCAGCTGGTCGATAACCCTTAGTAAATAGGTGTCGGAAGTACATCATATTATAGAAAAAGCCAAAGAAAACAGAAGGCCATGGGAATTGGAACAGGGCATTAAGTCCAAAGAAAAGGGCTACCAAAGCATAATCGAGGGTTAATACAATCATTAAAATGAAATTATAGTAATCCGCGCGAAAAAGAGCTGGCAGTGGCCCGAACCAAAGAGTTGTCCAAGAAAAGCCGACTTTGGCGATTCGGATATCCCCCTGGTCATTAACGATTTTAGCGTAATTTGGTGGGAGGGGGAGATTGTTTAAGTTAAACGGATT
This sequence comes from Limosilactobacillus reuteri, assembly GCF_013694365.1. Lineage (NCBI taxonomy): Bacteria > Bacillati > Bacillota > Bacilli > Lactobacillales > Lactobacillaceae > Limosilactobacillus > Limosilactobacillus reuteri. The sequence continues at coordinate 1,942,955 of NZ_CP059275.1, read as the reverse complement.
TTGGTTATCATTATTGTTATTACCAAATGGGTTTTGCATTTACTCTTCCCCCTTTTCCTTCATGTCAGCAACCAATTCATTCCATAACTTCATCACGTTTGGTTCAGAATAACGCTCACTATCAGCATAAGCATTTTCACTCATCTGCGCTAATTGCTCTTGATCTCGCAATAAGCGAATGATCGCTTGAGCAAGTCCATCAATATCACCGTTCTTGGTCAGCAATCCATCCTGTTGATCAATAACGACATCTGAAGGACCATATTTTATGTCATTAGCAATAATCGGCAACCCATGGGACTGAGCTTCCACTAAAGATAGTGGTAACCCTTCAGCCCGACTTGGCAAAATGAGTAATTGCGCATCTTCGTAAACCGAATTGACGTTATCTGTATACCCATGGAAGGTCACAGAACTATTAATCGCTTCCTCTTTGACAATTTTATTGAGCGTCTTATCAAAATCATCATTAGCGTATCCCCAAAAATCGAGCTTGGCATCTGGAACAGCGGCTAGTACTTGTGGCCATGCTTTCAATAGGTGATCTTGCTGTTTTTCGGGAGACAAGCGAGCAACCATGACAACTTGTTTTTTCGTTCGCTTTTTAAAAGGAACATGATGCTTATCAATAACTGCCGCAGGAACAATCGGACCAGGAATCCGGTAGATCTTTACACCAAACTTGCCAAACCGATCTTGAAGATCTTCTTGTTGTTGCGGAGTTAAGGCAATGACCCCATCCCAATCTTGGAGGTGCTTAAGTCCCCAATCATAGTTATAATTAAGGGTAGAATGAAGCATATCATCAGGATTATTAACATGGTCATTATGCAGTTGAAGAACCCGAAAAACCCGGTGCTTCATGTGCAGAACTGCCCAGCCTAGTTCATAAACTCGGTCAACGACAAAGCCAACCGGACCTTCACCACAGATTTGCTTGTCAGTGACCAACTCATCGAGGAAAAACCGGGTTAACTGGTCAAAGCCACTGAATTGATAATCACGACCATGGTAATTAAAAAGATGGTAAGTTTTAATTTCCCTTCCCCGCTTATCATGCTGGTGGGCTAGCTGGATTGCTAAGGTTCCATCTGGACGGTAATAGTTTTCCGTTGCCATTTTTCCATCCCAGTCATAAAGTTGTTCGACCGAGATAAAACCGCGGCTGTCAAACCAACTAACTTTGAGAAGCTTTCCATAATGATCAAAATATTGAATATTAATTACCCGCCGATCAGTATCACTGCGCCGACGAATATAGAGAATACGTTTGCCATTTTGATAATAATTATAATTAATCCCATCAGCCTTGCGCTCCCAATGGGGGTTAACCGGAATATCTTTAATCCGAATATTCTTTTGCGGGACCTCACAAGCCTCCTGAAAATAATCAAACAAGTTAATAAAGTTACGATCATCAATCCCTGCTTCTGCTGTTACCAAGTGTAATTCATTCGAATATTGCCGGGTAACAATCTTAGCTGGTTGATGATATTTTTCAAACAGATGCAGACGCTTAATTTGCGCATGCTCAATTCCTGATTTGTTTCGTTGAATATTATCGTTTAGGAAAAAAAGCATCTAAATAGCTGATAGTTGTTGCCATTGCTTCCAAGTTTTTTCTTCTACCAATTCATCTAGATTGTCATAGGCACCAGTACTTAAGCTTTGCAGTTCATCTCGGTCTTGTAATAATTTGACGACGGTTTGAATAAACTGTCCCTGGTTATTTAAAGGAATGATCTCACCATTTTTACCTGAAATTACCATTTCACGCGGTCCATAAAGGTAATCATAGGAAACAACTGGTACCCCATGGTTTAAGGCCTCGCCCATCGCTAATGGCTGTGCATCGATTCGACTTGCATCAACAAATAATTGAGCTTGATCATATGCCTCATCTAATGATATCTGGTAACCAGCAAACTCAATTGACCCATCTAATCCAAGGCTTTTAACCTGTTTTTTATAGTTATCCATATCTTCACCAGTGCCATACCCATAGAAAGTTAGCTTACTTTCAGATACTTGCTGATGAATCTGCGCAAACATATTGATTAGTTGACTAGTTTGCTTATCTTCTGCCAATCTTCCAACGTAAATCAATTGACCCGGTGTCCGATCAGCTTCATTAATCCGCGCATAGTTAGCAAGAACGGGGGTCCCATTAATTACATAGATTGGTACAGCATTGTGAATTTGTTGCTGGAGAATCTCCGCTTGTTTAGCAGTCATGACGATTACACCATCCCACTTGTCCGCATCCGTAGTAACAGGACCTTGCAACATCGGATTTAAGGGACCATTTATTAAGTTCTGACCATCGTTAACCTGGTTCATCGGAAGCCACAAAAATTTCTTTGCTTTTGTCATCATTGATTGAACCGGTTTAATCGCAACAGCTGGTCGGTCAGCAATAAACACATTATCCTCACCATTTGCCTTATTCAATTCATCCAAAAAGAAAATAAAGAGGTCTTCTAAAGAATCAAAGAAGCGATCTTGCCCCTGATAATTACGTAAGACATTCAGCGAATTAATTGGGGTATTTTCAACCGATTTTACAAAATACCGTTCAAGATACGTTTCTCCATTGGGGCGGTAATAACGCGCATAGTATTCCTGTCCATCTTCACCAAAAAATTCGTCAGCTGCCTTAAAACCACGAATATCATATTGTTGGCGAAGAGTCATATTACCAGCAAGATCAAAGTAATCAACATGGTTAACTTGCCCAATCGTTCCAGCCGCAAAGTGAACTTCGCAAACAAGGCGGTCACCATCTTTTACTTCGCGATAGTTATTTCCAGTTCCTACTTGATAGTCAATTGGTAAAGGTAAATCCTCAGTATGGAGCTTTTTGCCTTGGTAATCAGTCGTGTTTGCAAAAAAGTCATACATATTAACAATTTGGTCGTTAGTTAAACCAAATTTTTTGATGGTATCATGAAGAACGAGGTCGAAGTCACGGGTCACCAATTTAGCTTCTCCACCATGCTTTTTAAATAGGGCTAGTCGTTTTAATTCAGCATGTTCAACACTGGAGTTGCTACTTAATAAGTATTGGTTTACAAAAAAGTACACTTAGAATCTCCGCAAATGACGCAACGAATGATTCGACCGGATTGTATTTTGAAAACGACTGTGCCGGCGCGGTGGTCGTCGTCCCGGCATTGGTAGGGGTGCTGCGCTTGTCTCCTCTTCACTAACTTTAATTTCAACAGCAGACTCAGACACTGCGGATTCTTCAGATATAGTAAGCTCCTCTTTGTCATCTGAAGATTCAGCTTCTTCTATAACCTCTGCCGGTGCCGTTTGAGGAGTGACGTCAAAGGAGATTGATAATTCATCCCCGCCGACTGCTCCACTAACTGCAGGAGCTTCCGCCTGCTTTTCTTCGATTGGCGTTTCATCTTCTTCCGCTTGAGAACTAGGAAATTGTTCTTGACCATCAGAAGCAGATGGAATATCAGCTTCTTCTCGCACTTCTTCAACTGCTGTAGATTCAAGAGGTTCTTCCACATTGACAAAATGTTCGTCTTGCTTCAAATCTTCTGTTGTGTCCGCTGTCTCCTCCGCTAACTTCTCCTTAGAAATAGCATGCCCCCTTGCGATCATTGAAGTTCCAGCAGCTGTTGCAGCAGTAGAATTACTCATATAAACATTTTGCTGGTCCATCCCAAATAAACGAGCCCGCAATCGTACTGTTCCATCAAGTTCACCATTATATTGGCCAATTACCCTAATAATATAGGAATCATTCGTGTGATCGGCGCCAAAATTCAATCGCATCTTGTTATCAGCAAAGGACATTGTATAAGGTGTCTCGACAAGGTGATCGCCTTCCACTACCGGGAATCGATTAGTAATATCCCTTAGTCGCTGAAAGTTTACCCCATATGATTGAGGTAATTTTAATCCCCGTGAATTACGATAAATCTCAATCCGCATTGTTGACGGTTTGACGATGGCATTAGATAATTCTTCCACTAGATCACTCGTATTAAAGACAATATAGGCATGATTAAGGTCTTTTTGTGCTGGATTAACATAGATAATGTCCTCAAAAAGCTGCTGATCCTTATCAAAATGCATCATCCGGCTAGAAATCCCGAGAAACATGTCGTTAGCAAGATCTGGATAGTCGATATCAATCGTAAAGTCTTTTCGGTAATCATCAACACTTATAAAACATTCCAAGCCAAATTCGTTCTCTGGAGTCGTTAGAGGATCAACTGCTAATTCTCCCTCTAATTCACCAATTATTTGTCGATGCTCGGTTACGTAATTGGTAAAAGCATAGACAAGTTCGTGCTTATCCTGGTCATAAGCTCCCATTGCAATAACAGTCCCATTTTGATCACTAAAATCAGGAATTGGCTTTTCAGGATGACCATTAGGCGCAACCATCAAATTTGGCGATAGTTGAACAATAAATTGATCGGCCGGACGGACATTTTTAGCAACCGTAAAACTAACATGCCACTTGACAGTATCTTCCCGGGTCGGATCGAGGAAAAAGTCTGATTGGGTATTAATTTTGACATTATGTAAAATATGACCATCTTCATAAAATGACCCAAATGCAACTTGATCACGATTTAATTGCTTATGGTCTTGGCTCAAATTCTCTTCTACAGTATGGTATGCCGTTGCTGATTGTTGATTTTTATCAGGTACGCTCTGTGCGATCGCCATTAGTATTTCGCATAAGTCAGCCTTAAAAAAACCGGCACGCAAATTAAGAAGTCCATAGTAAAAATTCATTGCTTGATAATTATCCATCTAGTATTGATAAACCTTAGCTTCGTATGGCCGGATAGTGCCATTTTGATCATCCTCATAATTGCTAATTAGTAACTTCGCATCAGCTGGCACATTATAATGGCGGTTAACAGTCTCATCAGTATAGTTCAAGATTACCAACAAAGTAGTGTCATCATCTTGCCGAGTATATGCAAAGACCTGTTCATCATCTTCATTACCAGGAACTAATGCATACTTTCCATTAGTAATTACTGGCATCGTGTGTCGTAGTTCAATCAACTTTTGATAGTAATAGAAAATCGAATTCTTATCAGCTAATGCGTTTTTGACATTAATCTGCTTATAATTTGGATTAACCTTTTCCCATGGGGTATGGTCGGAAAATCCTGCATATTCGCTATCATCCCATTGCATTGGTGTCCGCGCATTATCACGTGAATGGATCGCAATGTACTTCATCATTGTCTTGCCATCAAGTAAATGTTGGTCATCAACAAGTTGGTGATAGGCATTAATCGATTCAAGGTCGACGTAATCTTCAAGCTTTGGGAAATAGGCGTTAGTCATGCCAATTTCTTCCCCTTCATAGATATATGGTGTTCCTTGCATCATGTGGGTCATAGTCGCTAACATCTTGGCAGATTTAACCCGGTAATCTTCCGTCTGATCATTACCAAAACGTGATACAACGCGTGGCTGATCATGGTTGTTCCAATAAAGTGAATTCCATGCCTTACCATACAATTTTTCTTGCCACTTCGTTAAGTTTGCCCGTAAGTCTTTAAGGGTCGTCTTGCGATCATCCCACTTGCCAAGGGCTGGATTAGGATTACTATCAAGGCCCATATGTTCAAATTGGAAAATCATATTTAATTCTTTATTATCAAGACTGGCATACTTCTCGGCATCTTCCGGTGTAGCGCCCGGTGTTTCACCAACTGTCACCATCTTATGCTTACTCATAACATTCTTATTCATTTCTTGTAAGAATTCATGAATGCGATGACCATTTGATACTAACGGTTCAACATTGGCGTATTTCTCGTCTTCGTTCTTGTTAGCATCAGGCAATCCATCCGGCTTAGAAATTAGGTTAATAACGTCCATCCGAAAACCATCGACACCCTTGGCAGCCCACCAGTTCATCATGTCATAAACAGAGTGCCGAACTTTCGGATTTTCCCAATTTAGGTCTGGTTGTTCTGGAGCAAAAAGATGAAGGTAATATTGGCCGGATTCATCATCATATTTCCAAGCAGCGCCAGAGAAGTAGGAACCCCAATTATTTGGCTCTTCACCCTTCTTACCGTCACGCCAAATATAATAATCACGATATGGATTGTCTTTGCCCTTTCGTGATTCCTTAAACCAGTCATGTTGGTCAGAAGTATGGTTAACTACTAAGTCCATGACCAATTTCATTCCACGTTCATGAACGCAATCGATCAATTCTTGAAAATCATCCATGTTGCCAAGAGTCGGGTTAATTGCTTCATAGTTGCTGATATCATAACCATTATCAACTTGTGGTGACTTATAAATGGGGTTCAACCAAATGACATCGACGCCTAATTCCTTAATGTAATCGAGACGATCAATTATTCCACGAAGGTCACCGACACCATCATGATTGGTATCTTGAAAACTTTTTGGATAAATTTGATAAACAACTGATTTATTCCACCAATGATTATTTTCCATTTAAAATCCCATACCAGTTACCGGCGCTTGATAACCAGCAGAAGTAACATCAGACGTATGCCAAATATTACGAGCACAGGTTCCAGTCGTGTATGTCCAAACGTACATGATCGCAAACCAGCTAAACAATTGAACCAAGTTGATTTCCCAGAAAGCGCGCGGTGCCGTCTTGATTAATTTCCAAAGGCTGACTGACTTATTTTGTTCTTCGGGATCAATGTGGTGGTATTTTGCATATGTTTCCGGATCATATTCCTTAACATTAAAGACCGTCCATAGTCCAGTAAACAGGAGAACCGCCGCTGCACAAAGGTATGACCAGATAACGGTATTTGGCACTACCCCTCGTTTTGCAGTATTGGACATTCCGAACATCGTAAAGATAAATGGTAAGATCGTTGCTAAAATTCCCCCACCATTAGAAAAGACCTGTTGCCATGACCAAGCAAAGTTCTTCTGCTTGTTATTAACCATGTCACCAACAATCATCCGTGATGGCTGCATACAAATATTACTAAATAAATCCATCAAACATACCGCTGCCGCAGCATAAATCATCGCAGCCATTGAACCATAGCCGAAGCCAAGTGAACCGGAGAACGGTAGCATGATCAAAACTAATGCCGCAATTGGAGTCCCAAATAATAGGTAGGGCAACCGACGACCAAAGCGATTCCATGTCCGATCTGACATCTTTCCCATAATCGGTTGTACAATCATCCCCATCAATGGTGGAAAAATGAAGAAGAAACCTAGATTGTTAGGATTTGCCCCAATCGTTTGACAAATCCGACTCATCTGGGAACTCTGCAGTGAGAAAGCCATGTTTATTCCCAGAAAAGCAAATGTAATCGCAAATAGCTCTTTCTTTGGCAAATCTGGCATCTACACTTCTTTAACAGTTACCCCTTCATGAATTGCTTGGACAGCTAAAGCCCCAATAAGGAGGGAGATGCCACCAAGCAAAAGCATCATTGGTTGATTGTGACCAACAAGTGGGAAGAGGAAGAAGCTACATAACGATGCAACAATTTGCGGTACACAGATTCCAACGTTGAAGAGTCCGAGGTAGGCACCTTCGTTTTTACCGTTTAAAGATGAAGTGAGGAGGGTAAATGGAATCGTGTTGATACTGAAGTTACCAATTCCAAACATGATCATTGCAATGATTGAAGTAGTCTTAGTTGTGACAAAGGTCATCCAGACTAACCCTAAACCACCGACGATCATAGTGCGCCCGGCATGGGTATTAGCTAGGCGGTGAGAGTCCGCTATGGGCCGTAGTAGTCGGAACCATGAGCTGAGGACAAGGGTGTCCACTGCGAGGTGGAATCTGAAGGAAGTCTAAGGCAAAGTACTGTGTCTGGCGTCCAGCCTTGAGCCACTTTGGCTTTGATATAAGTTACCTCATCAGTGGGCAATTGAATAGCCTTCCGACCGCAATGAGCCTTGTTTTCACGATAGTGTTGGTAATATTCTTGGAGTGTGTGGCCGGCGGCCAGAAAGCGATAAACTCGGTAGACGGTTTCTAAGCTCCGGTGCAAAAGTTTGGCGGCCCGGTAGGCTTTTACTCCTTGGTCACGAAAATTAGCGATCATCGTTAGTTCGTCTATGGTAAGATGATGGTAGGTAATTTGTGGTGTCCTTTCTTTTGATGTATGGGTATTCAATTGTGTCTGGCGTCCAGCCTTGAGCCACTTTGGCTTTGATATAAGTTACCTCATCAGTGGGCAATTGAATAGCCTTCCGACCGCAATGAGCCTTGTTTTCACGATAGTGTTGGTAATATTCTTGGAGTGTGTGGCCGGCGGCCAGAAAGCGATAAACTCGGTAGACGGTTTCTAAGCTCCGGTGCAAAAGTTTGGCGGCCCGGTAGGCTTTTACTCCTTGGTCACGAAAATTAGCGATCATCGTTAGTTCGTCTATGGTAAGATGATGGTAGGTAATTTGTGGTGTCCTTTCTTTTGATGTATGGGTATTCAAAAGTCTACCACAAATGGCTTTTTATTTTTCTAACTTAATTTTACAAACCGCGATTAATGCCACCAAAGCTTGATCAGAGCCTGCGTACCATCATTCCCTAGTTTTTTCTCATCCACTAACTGTTCATAGAGTTGTTTAGCTTGCTTTGTTGCGGGTAAGTCTAAGCCCATTTTATCAGCCTCTTCCAGCGCGATTCTCAGATCCTTAAGAAAGTGCTTAGCGAAGAATCCAGGTGTGTAGTCGTCACGTAGAATTCTTGGGCCGTAAGTTCCTAAGCTGAAGTTTTCGGCTGCACCACTTTGCAATGTTTTGCAAACTTCCTGTAGATCAAGACCGGCTTTCTTAGCGTAAACTAACATCTCAGTTAAGCCAGTCATTGTACCAGCAATCATAATCTGGTTTGCCATCTTCGTATTCTGACCAGCTCCGATCGGTCCAAAGTAATTAGCACTACTACTGAACTTCTGAAAAACTGGAGTTAGTTTTTCAAAATCAGCCTGCTCTCCTCCAACCATAATGGTCAAGGTTCCATTCTTTGCTCCAACATCACCGCCAGAAACAGGAGCATCTAATACATGAACTCCTACTTTCTTACCGTGTTCGGAGATCTTCTTTGCTAAGCTTGGCTTGCTAGTAGTCATATCAACAAAATATTGCCCTTGCCGAGCTGCCTTAAATAAGCCATTGTCACCAAAGTAAACTTCTTCTACATCTCGCGGATAACCCACCATTGTCAAAATTAGGTCACATTTCTCTGCAAGAGCACTAGGTGAATCAGCCCATTTAGCTCCTTGATCTAAGACTCGCTGTGCATGAGCTTTAGTTCGATTATAGACAGTAACATCCTCATTATTTTTCAACAAATTCTCAATGATCCCAGTGCCCATGACACCAGTTCCGATAAAGCCAATTTTCATTCATTCGTACTCGATCGTCGAAGGTGGCTTACTCGTAACATCATAAAGAATGCGGTTAACGTGGTCGACTTCATTTACGATTCGGACTGAGATCTTTTGAAGAATATCCCATGGAATCTTAGCGAAATCGGCTGTCATCCCATCAATTGAGGTAACGGCCCGGATAGCAACTGCATAGTCATATGTCCGGCCATCACCCATGACGCCAACTGAACGAATACCTGGTAAGACAGTAAAGTATTGCCAAATTTCTTCATCAAGACCTGCTTTTTTGATTTCTTCACGAAGGATTGCATCACTTTCACGAACAATTTCAAGCTTTTCAGGAGTAATTTCACCAATAACACGAATTCCAAGACCTGGACCTGGGAATGGTTGACGCCATACCAATTCATGTGGAATTCCAAGTTTTTCACCGAGTTCACGGGTTTCATCCTTAAAGAGCTTGCGTAATGGTTCAATTAACTTGAAACCGAGCTTCTTTGGCAAACCACCAACGTTATGGTGAGACTTAATTGTCTGGGCGGTGTCTGTTCCAGATTCAATTACGTCCGTATAAAGCGTACCTTGAGCTAAGAAATCAGCATCTTTAATCTTCTTGGCCTCTTCGTTAAAGACTTCGATAAATTCCTTACCGATAATCTTCCGCTTTTGTTCTGGATCGGTAACACCTTCAAGCTTACCTAAGAAGCGATCTGCTGCGTCAACCTTAATAATGTTAACACCAAGGTCGCGACTCAACGCATCCATCACTTGGTCAGCTTCGTTCTTCCGTAACAATCCGTGGTCAACAAAGATACAAGTAAGTTGATCGCCAATTGCCTTATGAATCAAAACGGCGGTAACACTGGAATCAACCCCACCAGAAAGACCTAAGATAACCTTCTTATCACCGACTTCTTTGCGGATTTCATCAATCTGCATGTCGATGAAGTCATCCATCGTCCAGTTTGCTTTAGCGCCACAAACATCAAAAGCAAAGCGGCGTAAAATGTCTAATCCGTATTCGGAATTACGAACTTCAGTGTGGAATTGAACACCATAGAATTTACGGTCATTATCAGCAATCGATGCGATTGGACAGTTCTTGCTAGTAGCAGTAACTTCAAATCCAACTGGGGCTTGAGTTACTAAATCACCATGACTCATCCATACATATTGCTTCTTTGGCAAACCTTTGAATAATACAGCCTCGTCATCAAGTGCTTCAATATCTGCTCGTCCATATTCGGAGTTATCAGCTTTTTCAACCTTTCCGCCAAGGTCGTATGACATTAATTGCATTCCATAACAAATACCTAGAATCGGGATACCAAGCTTAAAGATTTCTGGATCGACCTTGAATGCGTTTGGATCATAAACACTATTAGGGCCACCAGAGAAGATGATCCCTTTAGGATTAATCTCTTTGATCTCGTCTGCGGTTAACTTGTGAGAAAGCAATTCGGAATAAATACCGAAATCACGAAGACGACGAGTAATCAATTGATTGTATTGGCTACCAAAATCCAAGACAATGATCTTATCAAACGCATCTAAATTGATGTTTGCCACTTAGTGTTCTAAATCAATATTTAATAGACGTAATTCTTCATCAACTGCTTGTGCCTCAAGTGTTTTAGTATCTTTATCAGTTTTTATCATTTAATTGGTTAGCCAACTATACAAGTCAATAATTTCAATATCAGGATCTAAACCAGCGTAATTGAGCGCTGGTTTTACTGTAATTAAAAGCTTTTTATATTTTGAGGAAAGTTGCCGTAATCCGCTGATCGCCCGGCGATAGGCACCATCATCAGCAAGCGAATAAGCGATTTGGATACAAGTAAAGATATCATTTTTAATTGCAACAAAGGTAATCTCATTATCTTTGATGCGGCCGCTATATACTTGGTAGCCTTGGCTCAATAAGTCAATAAAGACAATATTTTCAAGGATTCGTTGAGAAAGGACATTCTTTTTCAGTGTGAGAGCTTGCCGAATACTAGGATCTACCGGATAATAACGAATATTGGTACTTTTGACGTGGCGACGGGAAAAATCATATTCTTTGCATGGGTAAAAGATAAAGGACCTCTGTAAGAATTGTAAATAAAAATCGACCGTCTTATTGGAAGTAGTGATGTGGTGACGTTTAAGACTATCGACAATTTGGGAGATATTTTGTGTGGTTCCAGCATGATGAGCTAAGTGATGGGCAAGTTGCTTAGTCAGGCCTGGATTGCAAAGGGTCGCCTGCTGGGTGAAATCGGTAATAATAATTGTGTTGATGATCCCATTCACGTAATTGCGGAGGTTGATTGGACCGTGGATTTCGTGAGTATAGGGGAACCCGCCTTCATTTAAATATTGATATAACGATTGGGAATCAGCTTCTTGTTGGTTCCTTTTTATGTATTCACGGAAGCTGCAAGGGAAAACGGGGATGATAGTATAAGAAACCATTTGTTGAAGATTTTCTTTCTCCAAAATGGTTTTGTTGGAACTTGTAATATAGATATCGGTATTAGAGAGTGAATTTAGAGCATTTACAACGCGGGCAAACTGGGGAACCACTTCGACTTCATCAAGGAAGATATAATTCATCTGGTGTTTACTAAGTCGATCAAGAATAAATTGTAAGAGATATTCTGGATTGCATAATTCATTTTCTAGGAGATATTCAAAGTTGATCACTTGAATTTGACTTGAGGAAATTTCTTGACGCCGGAGAGTTGCCCGAAACTGGTCAAGAATAGTCGTTTTACCACACCGCCGAACGCCAACAAGAATCTTAATTGTTGACTGGTTCATGCTGTTTATTAGTTGGTTAAGATATTTTGTCCGAATAAACATTTAACCTCGTCGCAGATAAAGCTTATCCACGACATGTCCCGTTGTCTTATGTAAAATTATGTCAGCACGACTTTTGGTTGGAAGGATAAACTCTCGTAAATTAGGAAGGTCGACGCGTTGCCAAACATCCTTTGCCATTTTAAATGCTTCCTGACGGTCACCCTTCGAATAAGGATAGTAATAGTTTGATGGGTCAGTAAAGGCTGTCTCTAGCAACATCCCAAACCGTTGAAGATACCAATGCTCAATCAGGTCCGGATCTGCGTCAACATACAATGACCAGTCAAAGTAATCACTGACATATAGTTGCTGGTTACTTGGCAATTGCAACGTGTTAATCCCTTCTACAATCAATATGTCTGGGCGATCAATTACCAAGGGCTTATCAAGCTGAACATCATAAACTTGATGGGAGTATGTAGGCGCCTTGACAACTGGCTCCCCTGCCTTAACATCATTAAGAAACTGGAGGAGCCTTTCCATGTCATATGATTCGGGAAAGCCTTTCCGATCCATAATCCCCCGCCGTTTTAATTCTGCATTAGGATATAAGAACCCATCCGTTGTCATTAATTCTACCCGCTTATCAGGCAGCATCTTATTTAGTAAGATACTAATCAACCGAGCGATGGTGCTCTTCCCAACTGCAACCGAACCTGCAATCCCAATAATATATGGAATGCGCATCGTGGAACGCTGTAAAAAGTTTGCCTTTTGCATCTGCCATTCCAAAAAGTTCTGGTAGCGCAGTTGAATTAATTTTATTAGCGGCAAATATACATCCTGCACATCCTCAATTGAAATTCGATCATTCAACGATTTAATTTCATCCAAGTTCCCCTGGGTTAACCGTACTGAATCAGTTGGGAAAAAGCCGTGCCATGTTTGCCGATCAAATTGTTCGTAGTTCATCCATTCATCCATTTATGGTTTAGGGAAGTTTAATTTCGGATAATTCTTTAACTCTGGTGCATCGGTTGTGTAATCATCGAAAGTACTCTGGTTATTATTTTCCGACTTTAAACTTGTCTTCTGTTTCTTTTGCTGCTTCTGTAAATTCTTCAAGCTCTTCTTAAGGTTATAAGTATATTGTTTTTTATCAACTTTCTTAAATCCTGGAAGTTTGTAGAACCGAAGCAAGTCACCATTCACGACTTTATCTGATAATCCAAGATCAGTTGTAACGTATTTTTGAATCTTACCAATTTCTTTACGTTGCGCTGCGGTTTGGTGAGTAATCTGCTTACCATTCTTAGTGTAATAGTAGTCACCATTATACTTAGTGTATTTTGGCGTTACCCAATCACCATTTCTAAACGGTACAATTTGCTTATTTTCTGGTGAGAGTAAGTCTTGGCCGAATTGAATATAATTCTTAGAGCTAATTCCTAACAAATCCTCAAGAGTAGGTAAAACATCAATTTCACCACCATACGTATGGTTAATGCCACCTTTTAGGCCAGGCATATTAATCATAAATGGTACTTTTTGGAACATTGCTAGATCATAATTAGTTACTTTCTTCTTACCTAAGATTTGCGCAATGGCTGGTTGGTGGTTATTAGAGATTCCATAGTGGTCACCATAAAGAACTAACACACTGTTTTGCCGTAACCCCGTCTTATCAAGGTAATCAAGAAATTCGCCAAGTGATTCATCTAAGTATCGTGCAGTTTGAATATAAGGGTCGACCGTGTCATCACCAGTCTTCCACGCTTCGATATCCTTATTCTTTTTATCAAGAATATATGGATAGTGGTTAGTAACTGTGATGATCTTTGCATAGAATGGTTGTGGAAGTTGCTCGATATAGTGGGCTGATTCTTTCATGAAGATCTTATCCTTCATTCCATATCCAGCATCATAATCCTTGGTCTTTGGGTAATACTCCTTACTAAAGAAGTATTGGTAACCAAAAGACTTATAAGCATTATCACGGTTCCAGAAACTAGGAACATCCCCGTGGAATGAGGCCGTCGTATAACCTAGCTTTTGATGAAGAAGCGCTGGCGCAGATTGGAAGGTATTAGTCGTCCCATCAGTAACCATTGCTGATCCTTCTGGAAGACCAAATAGCGAGTTTTCGAGCATTGTTTCTGCATCCGCCGTCTTTCCTTGACCAACTTGGTGGAAGAAATTATCAAACGCCAAAGTATCATTAGCATGGTACAACTTATTCAGGTTTGGCATTACTTCTTGACCATCTTCTTTATAGTCGACCATGAATTGCTGGAGACTTTCAAGGTGAATGATAAAAATATTCTTTCCTTTAGCCTTACCGTAATATTCAACGTTTGGCGCAGCATAATTACTATGGATGAAATGCAAAACCGGCTTTAATTCGTCACGATTAGCACGTGCTTTTACTACACTGTTATTAGTCGTCTTAACCCCATCATAAACTGTATATGCTTCGAGTCCTAGATACTTAACAATATAATTATTATCAAATGTTCGCGTAAGTAGTTGTGAACGATCACTTTCCGCCATTCCTAAGTTAACTCCAAATAGAACAAAGCCAAGGGCAGTAATCGTCATCGCATATCTAACCTTAAAGCGCCGCATATCAACACGGACAAAGTGGAAAAGTAAGATGAGTGCTAAAATTACAACATCCAGGTAAACCAAAAAGTCTTCGGGACGTAATATCCCCATTAAACTTTTACCAAGATTATTTGAAGCCGCTCCAGATCCCTTTATTACGTTAAAGGTAATGAAATCTGAAAATTCTCGATAGTACAAAATATTTGCAAAAAGCCATGTCGACAATGCCGCATTAATTATCAACATCATCCAATAGGACAAGCGTCCACGGAAATATAATGCAATTCCCAAAAATATAAGGGCACTTGGAATCGTATTAAATGCTAAAAGGAATTGTTGCATGCTTCCTTTTACACCTAAATTAAATTCATTTTGATAAGCCCAATAGCTCTTTAAACAAAATAAAAGTACAACAAGCAGAAAAAAACCGAGCTTGGTATTCAAGACACGGCGGAGCTTCTGCAACGCTGTTTTCATCTACTCGATTCTGTTTCTTAAAAATGGCACATCTTGGAAATTAACTTGCATAATTGCATTGGCTAAAAGTAAGATTAAACCACCCCAAATTAGTTGTGGTGTAAGGGGATCATAGCCCATGATAACTGACATGGTGCTGGCAAAAAATGATTCTAACATCAATAATAATCCAGCAGATGTAGCATCAGTATATTGCTGAGCTGTAATTTGCATTCCTTGCGCTAAGAAGGTTACGACGATCGCTAAAATAGCCAGGGGAATCAGGGCTTGAACCCAATGAATTTGTGTAAGGTTAGTACGTTCAAATAATCCAGTCGTAATCCAACCGAACGTGCCTTGACATAGGCCAATCATGAAGATTACCACCCAGGGACTAGAAACTTTCGGTGCGTACTTTCCAAAGAAGATTAATTGTAAGGCCCAAAAAATAGCAGAAACAACAGTTAGAAAGTCCCCAAAATTTAATTGAAGACCAGTATTAGCAACATTAGTGATGACAGCCATTCCGATAATAGCGAGGGCGACCGCAAAATATGTCTTCCGTTGTGGACGCTCATGCCAAAACAACCACAAGATCAAGGGAGCAATTGCAACATATAAGGTTGTCAAGAAGGCATTTTTAGCCGGAGTAGTATAACGGAGAGCATCAGTCTGCAAGAAATAACCCAGGAAATTAATTGTTCCCATAAGGACTCCTAGTTTGAAATCCAGCCAAGTCATTTTGTTGATCTGTTTATGGAAGATAAGATAACCGGCAATTACACACATTGTTCCCCGGCAAGCATTGATAACTCCAGAATGCATCCCTGCTTGAATCGTTAGTTTGGCAAATACATAGCTGCTTCCCCATAGAATAGCAACCAGTAATAACATAGAATCGAGTAGGAGATAATTGATTAGTTCAATTATCGACCTCTCACACCACCGTACGTACGGTTCCGTATACGGCGGTTCGACAACTTAATCACATTGAATTGACTGGAGCGTCTTGGACATATTCATTATATAGTAGAGAAGCACGGTTAAAACCAGCTGAATTATATTGTGTGAATTTGATTCAAGAAACTTATAAATGTAATGAGTGTATTAATTCTAATGGTAGCGATGTACTTGTCAGTAGTAAGATGCCCTAAACATGACCCAAATTTTGCCTGGGGATATAATCGATCACTATATCCACCATAACCGTCACACATAATAATTCCACGATATTGATGACCGATAATTTGACCAATGGTTTACCCGCGCGGGTATTATAGTAATGAAACATGATAATTTGATGCTTACTGAATTCTTTTGTTGATCGCGTTACCCAAAAGTAGCCAGTTTCATTAGGCTCATCAATTACCTTGAATGGAGTTTCATCCATATGAATTACCGATTCTTTTCTGATTAATTCCTGTAAATAATCATACAACGGTTCAAGGTAGGTTTGACTAACCTTAATGATATTAGTCGCCAATAATCGAGCATCAACTCGTAAGCCGACGGTTTGCCAAAACTTAATTTGACGATGAAACGGTAAAGCAAGATTAAACTTCAACTCTGCTACTTTAGCTAAAATAGTACTCGAAAAGTAACTATGGGGTAAAAGACTCTGCGGCATCTTACTACTGACAAGTACATCGCTACCATTAGAATTAATACACTCATTACATTTATAAGTTTCTTGAATCAAATTCACACAATATAATTCAGCTGGTTTTAACCGTGCTTCTCTACTATATTATTTATGGCATTTTGCTTGAATTTCTTTTGACCATGGCAAATAAGCCTCAAGTCCTGTGTCCTTGCGGTTTGGTAAGTGATCAAAAAGATACTTAAAGTATTTGTAGATATTTAAATGGTTCTGGTTTGCAGTTGCCACCAAAGTATAGAAAATGGCATTTGCCTGAGCTCCAGCAGAGCTTTTCGCAAATAAGCTATTCTTTCGAATAAGAGTTGATGGACGAATCGCTTGTTCAACCGGATTATTCGTTAACGGCACTCGACCATCTTCAAATATTTGATATACTCGCTTTCTTAGCTTCAAAGCATTATTAATGGCAGCTTTCAACCGTCCTTGAGGAAAACTGATATTTTCTAAATAAGTATATAACTTATCCATCAAAGGCTTCACGTGCAACCGACGTTGCACTAGTTTTTCCTTATGAGTGTGATATGTTAATTGTTTCTCTTCATGAAAGATCGGTCGCATTAGCTGTAAAACTCGGTATGCTTTGGGGTTCTTCAATTAAAAAATGGGTTTGTAAATCTCATCATAATAACTATTATCTGACCCCATACTAGTAAAGTTCTTTAAGGATGTGAAAGTATCGCTTTCCTTCCATGCAGTTAAGGCTTCAAAATCGGCCCAAGCAGTTAGTAAAACTAAAGTAGTAGCTTCCGCTTTATTATCAACGCTAAGCATATAACCACCGTTCATATTAGCTGGTTCAGTTAATACCTTTTGAAGTGTATTATAAAGTAGCTTTTGACGGTCACCGTTTACTTGAAATGATTGGTAGTAAAACATTCCATTTAATTGAGCATCTAGCGTTGAATCAAGAGTTGTTAATTTTACTGGTGACTGAAAAATAGTATCTTTTCCAGAAAGATCAAATAATGCTAATTTTCTTGTATGAGTAGTTGCCTGCATTAATTTAAAATGACGTTCGGGATATTTATCAATGATTGATTGTAAAATTTGTCGTGAACCAAATGTTAAGCTAATTTTTGTTAACATTTAAATCATATTTGCTTTTTCTTGAGCCTCTACTAGTTCTAGTTCACGAACCTTTCGTGGTAAGAAGCGACGGATTTCGTCTTCGTTGTAACCTACTTGAAGCCGTTTATCATCAATAATAATCGGACGTCGTAACAATCCTGGATTTTTACTAATTAACTTAAACAGATCCTTCATCGACAAATCATTGAGATCTACGCTCAACTTCTGGTAAGCTTTAGACCGCTTTGAAATAATGTCTTCAGTACCATCTTCAGTCATCCGTAAAATATTCTTGATTTCATTTAAAGACAATGGTTCAGAAAAAATATTCCGTTCCTTAAAAGCAATATCATGTTCTTTTAGCCAGGCACGTGCTTTACGACAAGACGTGCAACTTGGAGACGTATATAGTGTAACCATTTATTCAAAATAGTGTCGAATTAAATGCAAGGCAGATACTGACATTATTTTCTTTCCATGTTCACTTAAAAAATCAACCGTTGTTGCCGTGGGATTTCCATATTCATAAGCAAGAGCAAGCTGATCTTTAACATCATTACTGTTCAAAATAGAATCAGAATAAGCAATTGCTAAATAATACAAATCATTGTACTTATATAAATATGATGAAACATCATCATTCTCGGCAATTTTCGCAAAATCAATTAAATCTTCAAAAGAATCAAACGTAATTACTTGCCAGTTCGTGTGCTGAATCTCATTATCTTCTGAATCATTAATCGCTGTTTTCCTTTGATCTTGATCCTGACTATTTTTTTGAATCAAATGTTGCTTAATATATTTGGACACCTGGTCATTAATCGGTCCATGCTGTTCATTCCCAGCAAAATTAGAATCATTTTTACTAATAAATAATTCTAAGCCATTATTAGTGGGCATCACCTGAAAAGTAACCGCATCGTTATTTTGGAATTGGCGATCAGTATCTACTTCTTTCAGGATACTATAAAAGAAATCCTCTATTTGCTGATGGTCACCTAGCAAATCTAGAATGGTGATACCCCGAGCAGATAAATCATCATTATCTACCAAAACGCGAATAGTATTTTCATTAATGCGTTCCATCTCCATTTATGATCTCCTTTTAACCAGCTGTAGTTTTAACTGTAAATCATTAAACCATCTTGGACGATGAATTAAAATAAGATGATTATCCCTTCTACAAATTACTTTAAAGGCAATTAATTCGTTTGTATATTGGTTGATAATAATATTGCGGATTGTTTCTGGAGGTAAACAACCAGGGAATAACCAATTGCTTTTGTTTACCTTCATTAATAATCTTTTCCATTCCTTATCTCCCCAAGAATAAAATAATGGGAATTTCTCTATCTCTAATATTACACCAATTCGCCAGATAATCATTGGAATAGACATTGCCGGCCAGCTTGCAATGAGATCATGGCATACTAGTGGACATTCAGATAAAGCATGTCCAGTAAGTTTTAAAGCAGTTAATGATAGTTTTCTTATTTCTTTATTTGGAAAATGATACTGTTTCTTCTTTAACATTTCAATCTGCTCCATTAAAATAGTTTTTTTATCATACTTTAACCGGCTATAGGAGCAACGCCAATATTTCTGATCAATAACTAATTGCGCCCTTTTCACATCCCAAAACAAGAGAACAAACTGCCTTCTAAAGATTTGCGTAAACTGAACGATTTTCTTATTTCCCAAGTTACGCAAATAAGGTGATCCTAATATCCACCAAACCGGAATTCTTAACTGACGATACCCTTCATTACGTGCTAATAACTTTTCAAGGCTTAAGGGACTACATTGAAATTCAACTGCTACAGTTTGTCCATTAATTTCTAAAAGAATATCCGGTCGTTGAGTAATTGTTGGAAAATAGACTTCTAATTGCGGATTCCAATGATGCTTTTGTGCCCATTGATAAATCTGTTTTTTCCCTTTTAAATGTTCTAATGTTTCACCCTCGCTAAAGCCACAGTCATTTCCCTTCTTATGGGCATAATGAGTAATCTTATGCTTTCCTCGCCGCAAGATCACTCCCTGCCCGCATCCTGGACAATAATATGTCATATCGCTTTTTGCGTTTTCAGCCAACACTAATTGATCGTTATGAACTGCAATTAACATCTAGAATTGTAATCGTTCTCTTGAAAAAGCAAGCTTTACTAGTTTCCCTAGTAATTTTTTGCTTTCGTCCACTGCGGTTTCAGCCATCCGATTATTAATTGTGGTTAAAAATGCACTCACATCCTGATGTTCTGCTATTTCCTTATCCGTATTATTTTGAACATTCATTGTTTTTGCCATTACTTGCAATTCAAAGTTTTCTTCAATATTCTGTGCTTGACGATAATTTTGGTCCCCAAGCGCAGCAATTGTATGAGTGAGCCAATACATATCGTCTATTGAATATTCAGTACTAGTGTTTCGATAAGGGATTGGTGTATCGTCAATATTTGCATAAAAGGGAACCACTGCATTAAAAGTATTAGGACCAAATGCTAACCAATGAACACCAGCAATACTTGCAGGAACATTATTACGTATTTGTAGAATATGTAATTCTAAGTTTCGATTTAGTGCAATTGACCTAAATGGAGCTTTATCTCTTTCTAAATGATACGGATCAAAAGCTGTCCCTTGATAATGAGAACTCATTAACTTCTTAATCGTAGTTACAGTAAACTTTTCTTTTGCATAACAGATGAATGGAAGGTTATTACTTTGCGGGTTAGCATTTATCGTCCCTAGTTGCTGCTGAACATACCATGCTCGTGGGTTGTTATAGACAGTATCAGTAGCAGTTGCACTTCCACAAATATGTCGTAAATTGTATTCGTCTTCGCTAGGATTCAACTTATTTTGATCAATCCACTGTTTCAAATTTGGTGAACTCATTGTGTTGGGACTATCAAAATCAAAATTAGTAATATTAAATCGATTAGGAGCAATCACATAGGCATTGTCGGGAATTTTAACAGCTGCCCAATGATGACCGCCAATCGTTTCCATATACCACACTTCATTATTATCACTAAAAGCTATCGCATTAGCCTCATAAGTGCCATACTTTTCTAATAAACTTCCTAGTTTCTTAACACCATCTTGAGCACTCTTAATATAAGGAAGGACTAATGTTACAAAATCTTCTTCGCCAATTCCCGATAAGGTGTTATAAGGATCTATTGCTAATATCCGGGCATTAGTAGTAATAGTTTCAGTCGCACTCATCGCAACATTCAGACCATTGATACCGCCCGCACCAAAAATTCCATCTTTATCGTCAGCATCAGGCGTAGAAGTATATTTTAACTTAGGAACTGGTAAATCAATTTTAAAGTCAGTTGTTTTGCTTTGATATTTACGTGGCTGTCTTTCTGGTTTTACTAATACAAATCTTTGAGGATCAAATGCATTACCATAATCTTCCTCACGACAAACTATAGTTGACCCGTCAATCGTTGCATTCTTTCCTGCTAAAAACATTGTACATGTGTGTTGCATTTAATTATTGTTTTGTATAATTTGTAGCTTTGGCGGACGATATTGGTTCACAAATTCATCTAAGGATGCAGATCGAGCCAATTTTCCGCTTTTAAATGCGTTTATTAAAGTATTATAGTCAAAATTTGGAATCATTAGGCCGTAATCAGAATCTTCGGTGTTAAAAACGACTGCGGTAGCCGTTTCTGATACGCCTAGATCACTTGCGATTTTTTGATCTTGACGGAAAGCCTGCTTAGCAAGTTGACTTTGCCGATCCTCAAAAAACATTTCTAAGTCAAGGTGTGAACCATGTGCAATTTTATTAATTAATTCATCGTTGTAATCCAAGCCTTGGTTAATAAGCGCAGATTGTAATTGTAAGAGATAATGCCGTCCACGTTTTCGTCCTTGGAAGAGGGCTGCTTTATAATCTAGTATTATTTGGTTAAGGGTTTTTGATACTTGTTGTCTTGCAGCAAGATCATGGGGATTAAGATGATAATATTTAAGTGTGCTATCGATCGTTTTCATATTGAATAGTGGTACAAACTGATAACTAATTTTTGTATTTAAATCACGATCAATTTTTAACACGTCTTTTTCACACCGTAAACAGCGCATTCCTAATGGATTCACAAAAAGATGAAGTTCGAGCATT
This sequence comes from Limosilactobacillus reuteri, assembly GCF_013694365.1. Classification (NCBI taxonomy): domain Bacteria; kingdom Bacillati; phylum Bacillota; class Bacilli; order Lactobacillales; family Lactobacillaceae; genus Limosilactobacillus; species Limosilactobacillus reuteri. Next base: position 1,920,880 of record NZ_CP059275.1, on the reverse strand, counting down.
TACTCCTTTAACTCGTCTTCATCAATAGAATTAGTTGACCTCCGCTTAGAAAACAATGTCTGTGCTTCCTTTATTTCTTCTCGAATCTCTGACATTTCATTATCAAGCTTAAATGCTGCCTCTGCGGCTCTTTGCAACCTTGCAGATAGCTCCTCAGGAAACTCACCTTGATATTTATAATTTAAGGAATGTTCTACTGTTGCCCAAAAGTTCATTGCAAGGGTACGTACTTGAATTTCAGCTAATATTCTTTTTTCTCCAGTAATTAATTGCACCGGATATTCAATAACAATATGATAGGAACGATATCCACTCGGTTTAACATTGGTGACGTAATCTCGTTCTTCTAAAATAGTCATATCACTTCGCTGCCGTAATAAGTCAACTACCTTATAAATATCTTCTACAAATTGACACATGATTCGTAAACCGGCAATATCTTGCATATCTTGCTCAAGTCGATCCTCTTGCACATGTCGTCTAATCATTTTTTCTTTAATACTATCAACTGGCTTTACTCGTCCAGTTACAAATTCAATCGGAGAATGTTGCGTTTGGTCTTGAAATTGCTTTCGCATCCCCCGTAATTTGACTTTTAGTTCATTTACGGCTTGCTGATATGGCAATAAAAAATGCTGCCAATCTTCAATCATTTAATGCACTCCACCAATAAATGAATCTTTTACTCGATTCCAGAAATTATTATGCCGATATTGAGCAAAATATATTCGTTGCTTAGAAACTCTATAAGATAATTCAGTTAGGTACCGCTCCTTCTCACTTTTAAGCATCCATTGATCACGATCGCATGTAAGCACATGCCCATTTTCATCACGCAAACGCAAAATTAACTCAGCATCAGCGCCAAAAATAATCGGTGAGCCTAGTGTCCGGAAAACCCGGTTGTTAAGTGAAGCCATTTCTGCTAACTGAAAGCCAACACTATTTGGATCGACAATGGCACCCCCGACTGATTTATTATAAGCAGTTGAACCGGTTGGAGTTGAAATACATAAACCATCCCCCCGAAAGTTTTCAAACAAATGATTATTAATGAACACATCACATACCATTGTTCGTGTAACATTCCGAATTGTTGATTCATTAAGTGCAATATAATTCTCTATCTGCCCATCAGAATAAGTAGCCTTCATAGCAAGTAGAGGATACGAAACTGCCTGTCCGCTATCTTTTACTAAACTATCAACTAAATCATCAATTTCAAAACTCCGCCAATCCGTATAAAATCCTAAGTGCCCAGTATGAATTCCAACAAAGCGAATATTATTTAAGTCTTTTTGATAATGATGAAAAGCCGATAACAAAGTACCATCTCCACCGATTGTTATTACAACTTCTGGATTTTTTTCGACATAAGTTAAACCCGCCCGTTTCATTTCAGCCTTTAAAACCTTTGTCACTCGTTGAGATTCTGCTGTTTCATTATTATATATTCCAATTCTCATCTAATATTCTTTTGCACTTAAAAGATCATCTTTAGCGTTTTTGAAATCACTTGGCAATGGTGCCAAAACAGTAATATTTTCACCTTTAAATGGACTATAAAAGCTCAGCCAATAACAATGGAGTGCTTGTCTAGCAATTAATCCTGATTCTTCACCATACATTTTATCGCCAATTAATGGGAAACCAAGGCTAGCAAAATGAACGCGAATTTGGTGTGTCCGCCCTGTATGCAACCTAATTTTGATAAGGCTTGCTTGAACATTACATTCTTGGCGCCAGTATTCAGTTACAGATGCTTTCCCTTCTTTCCCTACCATTCTTTTTACAAATGAACTGGGATCGCGTTGAATCGGCGCATCAATATAACCATGCTCTGCAGGAACTTTTCCTTTAATTAGAGCAAGATAGTTTTTCTTAACTAAATGTTTTTTTAACTGTTCATCTAGGACAGCATGAGCAAATCGGTGTTTAGGAAAAACAACTAAGCCGCTGGTGTCACGGTCTAAACGTGTCGCAACATGGGTAACCTGATTTTCATAATTTTGGCGCTTATAGTAGCCTTTTACCCGATTCACCAAACTATCGGCTACCGGAACGTTATGAGCCGGAACTGTCGCTACTCCTGCCGGCTTATTCATTATTAAAAAGTCTTGATCTTCATAAATAATATCGATAGGTGCCTCACTGATATCCACATTATCATTAGCAGTTTCCGGAGGGAGAATTAATGTTACTTTATCGTGGTAATTAACAGTATCAACTGCCCACTTATCTACCCCATTTATTTGCATTTTTCCTCCATGGTATATGGCTACTTTTAATAACGAAGAAGAAACCCCATACATTTTTAATGCCGATCGTAATTTCCGTGGTGTGCGATGATCATATATCCAATTAAATTCCATTTGACATCCACTTGATGACATGATATATTAATAAAGTTGCTGATTGAGCTATCGATCAAAAGAAAATCAAAATTAATTAAATTTTCTTCTTGACAAACTGAACTGATATATGTTATAATAAACGTGTTGATTGGCTGCTTGATTAGCCAACGGGTAGACCTTTGAAAACTGAACAAAGTTTCGACGAATCAAATGTGTAGGGTCTTCAATCACGATGTGATTTGAAGTAAGTGCGTCATTTGACGGACATCCTTTCATATAGGTTTGATTCACTTAATATGATACCTGATGTCACGCCGAATGGCGTTTTTGCATTTACCACCAATTAGGTGGCTAACTTCATTCTATAATCCACCTTTTTTTACTTTTTAAATAAAATCTTGATAGTAGCAAAGATCCCAATAACTGTAAAAACAATACAGATACTTTTTTCATAAACATCGCTTGCATCCGGAATATCTAAAATCCAAAAGAATGTAACAATAAAATAGATATAAAAACTAGGATCAGTATAAAAATTACGGTTAAACTTTACTTTCATCTAATCAACTTTTACAAATCCATCTTGAACAAATTTCGTTCCGTAGGTCAGAGTGTTTTCCACGGGACACTTTGCGGCAACGTCAGCGAGGAACTTCTTGATGTCTTCATCAGACTCGCTGCTGCGAAGATGTGGTTGGTAACGGATCTCAGTAAACTTACGAACATTCTTACCATCAGCAACGTCTTCACGGCCAAGGTCACCTTCGATTGTTACCCAAAAAGCTCGTAAGTCAAAGTTACGTTTTTTAGCTAATGCCTGAGCAGTAATTGCTTGGCAGGCACCAAATGACGCAAGGAGAATTTCTACTGGATTCATCCCCGTATTTGTACTTTCAGGTTCATCAAAGGTAATTTCAAAACCACGGGTACCTGCTGAAACTTGCATCCCCGTTGTTGTCTTAGTTGCTGTTACTTTATATTTACTCATTTATAAGGTGATTTCATGTGATGATTTTTCGCCATTAAGGATTGCCATCACATCATCAAGTGAAATATCCACCATATTTTTGACCGCTAAATTAGTAAAGAAGGCAATGTGAGGCGTAAGAATAACATTATCCATTTCGTGTAATTCTTTAACAAGGGGCTGATCATCAAGCCCTTTTTCTCGACGATTTGTGGCCGCCACCGTTTCTTCACCTTCAAAAGTATCAAGGGCGGCAGCTGCAATTGTTCCCTTTTTTAGGGCGGCAACTAAATCAGCTGTATTAACGACTGGACCACGACTAGCATTGACTAAACCGGCAGTTGGTTTCATCATTTCAAAGTCGTTAGCAGTCAATAAATCTTTAGAAGTTGGATTTAAATCGACGTGGAGACTAACAACATCGGCTTGCTTTAGTAATTCTTCTTTAGAAACGAACTGGACAATTCCATCGAGGTCAGTGCGCGGATTCGTGTCATAACCAAGAACAGTGGCACCTAATGCATGAAGAAGCTTTGCCAGGGTTCCGCCAATGCGTCCAACACCAATAATTCCAATCGTGGCAGTATGAATTTCCGTTGATTGTTCATCACTAAACCAGCGGAAGTCATTTTCGGCGACTTGGTGGTCAAAGCGGTAGGTTTTCCGAAGCAACCGGAAAATCTGCATTAATGCAAACTCGGCGACACTCCGCGGTGAATATGCTGGTACATTGGTCACGACTAGGTCATTTTCGTTAGCCTTTTTGATGTCGACCATGTCAAATCCAGCTGTCCGCGTTGCAATCTGTTTGAGCCCATTGGTATGGAGCTTTTCATAAATATCAGCCGGAACTTTACTACGTTGCTGAATCACGAGTCCATCAACATCGGCAGTTAATTCAACAGCATCGTCAATCAATTTCGGCGTTGTGATGATTTCGATATTATGTTCTTTTGCGTATTTGTTAATGGCGGTTTGTTCATCGTCCCGCACACTAGTCATTAAGATTTTTGTCATTTAATCCTCCTTATTAATGAAGGCTGCAATGTTATCAAGAGCTCTGGTTAGATTTTCCATACTGGTGGCGTAACTGATTCGGACGTAACCTTGACCGCCAGCACCGAAGAAGGAACCAGGAATTACAGCAACTTTTCCTTCATTGGCAAGATCTGTCGCAAATTTAAGGTCATCATTACCATATTGTTCAGGAATCTTGGCAAATACGTAGAAGGCTCCTTGAGGATTAATCAGCTCGAACCCTAATTTTTGGAGGTTATTAACAACAAAATCTCGTCGTTGCTCATAGGCATCTTTCATTTCTTGAGTAGCTGCTTTTCCTTCGTTAGTACCAAATGCGGCTACTGCAGCGGCCATTGCTGGATTAGAAGCAGCGGTTACTAACATCGCGTGAATGGCACTGACTGATTTCATCAATTCTTGTGGCCCAGCGATAAAACCAATGCGGTACCCAGTCATTGCATGTGACTTTGAGGCACCATTTAAAATTAGCGTTTGTTCGGGGATGTAATTAGCGATTGAAGTATGAGTAGCTCCGTAAACAAGTTCCGAGTAAATTTCATCTGCAATTACGATCAGGTTAGTTGATTTAACCGTATCGGCTAATGCTTTAATTTGATCTTGGGTGTAAGTAACACCAGTTGGGTTGGAGGGGTAGTTAAGAACTAGTCCCTTTGCGTTAGGATGTTCCTCTAGGACGCTTTGGAGTCTTGCGGGTGTGAGAATAAAATCATCGCTGCTTGTATCAACTTCAATCGGAATCCCACCAAGAATCTTTGTGACAGCCATGTAGAAGGGGAAAGTTGGGGTTGGAATGATAATTTCGTCACCAGGATTAATAATGGTAGAAAGAGAAGCGAAAATTCCCTCTGTTGCACCAACTGTAACCGCAATTTCGTTTTCTGGATCGTATTCTAGCTGGTAACGATCTTGCATAAAATGAGCGATGGCTTGGCGTAGTGCTAAGGTTCCACTTCCCGGAGCATAGTGTGAATCATTGGTATTGATGCTATCGATTGCGGCCTGCTTCATCGCGGCTGGTACATTAAAGTCTGGTTCACCTAATGTTAGTTTAATGATGCCAGGGATTGAGCTTACCTGATAATCAAATTCGCGGATTCCACCAGGAGTGAGTTTAGTGAAATTATTGTTAAGACGATTAAGGATTTCTTTTTTAGTAGCTGGCATTCATTCGAGGTAATGCTCTTCTAGTTCTTTAAGGACCTTCCACATGCTCTTGTCCTGAGCACGAGCCAAGGCATCAAGATCACGCAGGTTAAGCGAGGTCGAACTAGACTGTGGTTTGTTAAACGATTTGTGTAAAGTCGTGTAGCCGTAACCGGAACGCTTGGAAACTTGATAAATGGTCAAGTGGTTAACTTTCAAATAATGTTTGATGTCGATCCGCATTTACTTTTCGTCTTTCTTATCTTCGTCAGACTTCTTGTCTTCTTCCTTCTTTTCAGATGGTGAGGTATATTCTTTACTATCGTCTTTTGAGGCGTCCTTAGCGTCAACAATTACAAGTTGGCCATTCTTCATTTCAGCAACAAGGTTCTTTGCATCGAGGTGGTCAAGGTAGTAATCAGTTACCTTATCACGGATTTCACGTTCGATAACCCGACGAAGAGGACGAGCACCCATGGCTTCATCGTAGCCTTCATCAATAAGGTATTGCTTTGCAGCATCAGTAACCTTAACATGCATTCCCTTCTTAGCTAATGTCCGGTTAACTTCAGCAAGCATTAAGTCAACGATTTGCTTCAAGTCTTCCTTAGTCAAACTGTGGAATTCAACAATGGCGTTGAACCGGTTCAAGAATTCAGGACGGAAGTAAGTAGTCAACTTCTTAATTAAGTCTTCTTCATCTTCGTTCCGACCCATCTTAACTGGAGCATCGTTGGAGTAGCCGGCGTTTGATGTAGCAATGATAACAGTATTCTTAAAGTCAATAGTGTTACCTTGTCCATCAGTTAAGCGACCATCATCAAGTACTTGAAGCAAGAGGGTGATAACTTGTGGGTTAGCCTTTTCAATTTCATCAAGAAGAATAATTGAATAAGGGTGACGACGAACCTTTTCAGTCAAGGTATTACCGTTGTCCTCATAACCAACATAACCAGCAGTAGCACCGATCATCTTAGATACAGCTGTCCGGTCAGAGTATTCAGACATATCTAACCGAATAATATCGTCTTTGCTGCCAAACATATCAAGGGCTAATTGCTTAGCAAGTTCAGTCTTACCAACACCAGTAGGTCCAACAAAGAGGAAACTACCAATTGGTGAATCGCCTTCGTCAAATCCAGCACGGTTACGACGAATAGCACGAGCAACTGCTTCAACAGCTTTGTCTTGGCCAATAACCTTGCCTTCAAGCCGCTTGTCCATGTCCTTTAGACGTTCAACGTCACTAGCACCAATCTTTGAAACTGGAATTCCAGTAATTTGTTCTACAGCCTTAGCAACATCTTCTGGAGTAGCAGTAACCTTTTCAGATTCAGAGTTTTCGCTCAATTGCTTCTTCAAGTCAGCAATCTTTTCCTTGGCATCTTGAGCAGCCTTGTAATCTTCTTTCTTAGCAGCAGCTTTTTGCTTCTTTTCTTCTGCTTCGATATCTTTTTCAATTGCCTTAGCATCACGTGCAGGATGCTTTGCTGCTAAGTGAGCAGCAGTCATATCGATTAAGTCGATAGCCTTGTCAGGTAATGCACGTTGTGGCATGTATTGAACAGAGTAATCAACAGCAGCTTGGAGAACGTCATCTGGTAACTTTACATTGTGGTGACGTTCGTACAAGTCACGGATACCTTTAAGAATAGCTACAGTATCAGCCTTGCTTGGAGCATTAACAGTAACAGCATTGAACCGCCGTGCTAATGCAGCATCCTTCATAATAGTGTTCCGGTATTCATCTTGAGTAGTTGCACCGATAACTGTTAGTTCACCACGGGATAATGCTGGCTTAATAATGTCAGACATACCCTTAGAACCACTAGAATCACCAGTTGAACCGGCACCGATAATTTGGTGAATTTCATCAAAGAAGAGGATGATGTTTCCAGCCTTCTTGACTTCATCAACCAACTTTTGCATGTTTTCTTCAAAGCTACCACGGTATTGGGTACCTGCTTCAAGACCAGAAATATCGATACTGATAATTTCCTTGTCCTTGATAGCAGCTGGTACATCGCCGGAAACAATTGCTTGTGCTAATCCTTCAACAACAGCAGTCTTACCAACACCAGCGTCCCCAACTAATACAGGGTTGTTCTTTGTCCGCCGGCTTAAAATTTCAGCTGTTTCTTGGATTTCCTTGTTCCGACCAATAACAGGGTCAAGTTCATGTTCACGAGCTTCTTGAGTTAAGTTTCGACCTAACTTGTGTAAGATACTGTCCTTACCTGCGTTAGGTTGAGGGCCAGGTTGCCCACCTTGTTGAGGATTTGCACTGCCTGGCAATTGACCAGTTCTACGATATTCAGCAAATTCTTCTGGTGTCACTTCACGACCATTGATTAGGTAACGCCGATTATCAGAATTGAAACCATTCATGCCACCCATTAATTGATTAAAGATGTCATTCATGTCGTTGTCAAATGGATTCATTGGGTTTTGAGCCATTTAGTTGTGGCGCTTCTTTGAACTGTAAGTGATACCAAGTGTACCAAGTAATGCAGTGGCAGCTAAAGCAACAATTGACATAGAAGATTGATCAACCTTTTGTGATGATTCACTCTTCTTAGCAGGAGTTTGCTTCTTAGCAACAGTACCAGCTTTTACAACTGACTTCTCACTGTTGTCTGCTTTAGTGGCTTTGTTATCAGCAGTAGAAGCAACCGATGTTTGTGTACCATTATTTGTAGTAGCAGCAACTGCAGTGGTTTGTGTTACAACTGGAGCTGAACTTTCATTACTCTTAACAGTGTTTTCAGCAGCATGATTTACTGTAGTAACAACTGGTGCAACCGCAATAGGTGTTTGTGTAGCTGTCTTTACAATTGATGGTGCTGAAACAGTTTGAACACGTCCAGTAGTTTCAGCTTGTAGAGAGTTTGAAGCTGTTGAGAAGGCAACAGTATCAATATTACCGTCATTAGCAACTTTCACTGCTGAAGGAAGGACAACAGTATTATTTGCTAAACGAACTTCATTAGCTCTTTTAGCATTTTCACGCCGTTGAATAGCTGCTAATTGAACATTGAATTGTTCAGCAAGTTTGTTATAAGCAGCCTTATTTTCAGCCTTTAGTTCAACAAGAACAGCATCACCATGAGCAATAACTGCTTGGTGTTGATCTTGTAATTGCTTGATTTGTGGATCAACGCTTGGAACAAGTTCATTAATCTTAGCATCAAGCTTTACATTTTCAGCTTTCTTGATGTTGGCGATCTTAGCGTCACGAACACTAGCTGCCTTAGTAACTGCAACATCATAGTTAGCCTTTACTTGAGCCTTCGCATCCTTATATTGTTGTGCAAGCTTATTTAAGCTAGACTGGTGGGCACTAGCTAACGCATCAAGGGATTGTTGTGCTTGTGCCTTAACATCAGCTAATTTTTGTTGTTCGCTAGCAGTAGCTTTTTGCACATCAGTAGCAGTTGGCGTAACTGTCTTTGTGCCTGGTACCTTATTAACGTGATATTGAGCAGTCTTAATAGTATTTAATTGCGCATCAACAGTTGAAGTACCCCATACATTACGTTTTTGAACTTCTTTAGTTAAGTTAGCATCATGATCAATGTTAAATCCGACATGATCAAACGTTACAGCATATGATGGGTTCTTGCGATCAGAAACACCTGATCCATTCTTAGCAGTCATTTCATCAGTCAACTTTTGGAAACCAATTCCCACAGTTCGAACACCAGCACAAAGAAGGTTAACTGCATGTCCACCGATGTGTGTTGGGTTTACTAATTCACCATAGTACATACCCTGCATTGAGTTGTAGAGATTAATAGCGTAATTAAGAAGGGTTGGCGTTCCAGCTTGCATAGTAGTCAAGTTTTCGTTAACGTCAGTGTAAACTGTCTTACCATTGAATTCACTTGTTAAATTCTTTTTCAAGTTCTTGGTTGCATCATTAATAACGCTAGTATAAGTTGCTTCGGCAGGCATTCCACTGCTGATAACAGTATGGCTATTATTATCAATATTGTACTTTGTCCGGTTAGCAACAACTTGATTTGCAATGTTATCAGTAAAGTCAGTACTTACTAAATCAACTGGAGCAACGTTTACAAAACCATCATTCTTATTAACCACATTGTAAAATTCACGGTAGTTTTGGAAAACATTGTTACGGAAACCATTTTCCCATGAAAGAGCTAATGCCCGTAATACTTGAACTTGGTCAGCCGTTAAACCATCAGCAGAAACTTTTTCTGAATGGTCATTTTTAGCATCATAGCTTAATAGACCTGGTTGGAAGTCTAATGGCATTTCTGAAATATCATGTGGAGTTGATTCAGCAGCCTTGTTTGTGATTACAGCACTATCAGGGTATTCACCATAGTAAGTATTAGCAAATTCAGGATAAGTATAATCAGATACAGGAATAGCACCATTATAACCACGAACTTCTAGATGAATTCCATATTTTGTTACATAAGCAGGAACTTTAAAATCTGTTTGTGGTTTAGCAACTCGACCAGTAACGGCAACATCATTAGTAGTTGCGACTTCATATGGCTTGTTAGCATTAGCAGTTGCGGATGCAAGAGATGCTTCAGCATTTTTAATATTTTCTGCATTAGTTGCTTGTTGAGCAGATAGCTTACCTTGGTAAGTATCATTTTCCTTAGCAACAGCTGAGTTGTAATTATTGGCAGCAGCTTGTGCTTGGCTTGTCTGCGTATTAGCGGCATCACTTAAAGCCTTTTGATATTGTGCATTGATATCAGCAACAGCTTGTTGATTTTCAGCAGCTTGATTAACAGCTTGTGCGTACTGTTGATCATTTGCTGCACGTTGAGTGGCTTCGTTTTGTTGTTGTGTGTTAATTTGTTGTTGGTATTCAGCATTAGCAGCTGAAGTTTGTGCTTCAATAGAAGCAGCAGTAGAAGCTTGTGCTTGTGCAATAGCACCGGCTTGTTCTTGTTCTAGAGCAGCATGACTAGCTTTTAATTGATCAATTTGTGCGTTGGTTTGTGCAAGATCCGCAGCATTTGATTGCTCGTTGGCCGTAGCTTGTTGAGCTTCTTTACTATCATTAGCTGATTGCAATTGTGCAAGTTGCTGATCAGCAGTTGCTCGAACTTGGTCGTAAGTAACTTGGTCATTACTTACTTGTGCATTGTTTTGACTATTATCAGCGTGTACATCTGTCGTTGAAGTGGTGGTAACGACACCTGCTGTCAAGATTACCCCCGCAATCAAAGCAGTTGAACGCCAATTATTTGTATTCGAATTTCTCATTAAATACAACAAGAGGCTGGGAAAAAACTCCTAGTCCAAATAAAAACCGGATGATGAATTTTTTGAACAATTCATCATCCGGTTTTTATGTACACAGGAAATCGTTCCTGATATGATGTAATTACCCCTAAAAACAACTAATCGAACTTTACCTCATCGAGCATTTGTTCACGGCTGACTTGGTCTAAGCCTAAATATTTGAGGGTCATTGCTTCTGACGAATGATTGAGCAGTGACATTACTAAACCGATATTGTAATGAGTTTGTGTGTAAACCCGATAAGCACCTGTTTTTCTCATCGTATGAGTACCGAGGTAGTTAATATCGAGTAAATCGCCCGTTTTTGCCATGATTTTATAAAATTGCTTTTCTGTAATATGGCGGTCAGGGTGCTTAATTGAAGGAAAAAGCCACTCTGATTGAATATTTTTATCGTTTAGCCATTGAAAATAGTCAGTTAGGTCCTGTTTAACTGGTTTTAGGTACAATGTATTCGGTTTTCCGGTCTTTTTATCTCGTTATTCTTTATCCAAATAGTTCTTTAGTTCATCTACATTGTTAAAGCTAGGGGAATCATCGGGAATAATACCGAGTTCCTTTGCTTGGGCTGTTACGATGGCCTTTTTAGTGGTTTCTGTTGGTTCGTCAGATTCAGCTAACACTTCAAAAGGTACTTTCTTCTGAATAACTAATTGACGAGCAGCTAAGTTGAAGTACCCATTAATACTTAATCCCATAGACTTTAATTCCTTGTTTAATTCTTTCTTGAGATTATCATCAAGACGAATTGTAGTTGGCGTTGTTTCCATTTATTTTAGCGTACTATGGAACAATTCATTATGGCTACCTACTCGAATTAATCGAATTGATGGGTTCGTTTTATGGGGCATATAAATTACTAGTACATCAACCTTGCCGTCAGATAAATGGTACTCGTAACTACCATTATAATTGCCACCACGATTATCTAAAATATGTGGTCGGTATTCAGCGTTAACAATTCCGTTAAGGTGCAACTGATTTAAGGTATTCATAAGTTCATCAATTAATTCAGGGTGATGGTGCTTTAAGCGTTGATAGTCTTTCTTAAATTGGGGTTCAAGTTTTAATTGGTACATTTAATCTTGATTGTTCCCATTGGGTAATCCATTTTGCATTAATGGATTATTCCCCAATGGTTTTACATGATTTTGTTGTGGCTGTTCTTGTTTTACTTTCGTCATAAATGCATCCACAAAATCATGCAAATCTTTTTTCGTAAATGGCTTCTGCTCATTGCCAATTTGCGAATCAATAATGCTGGTTAAACGTTGCTTTAATTCATCATTATTGATTGCCTCAGTCATCAATGCTTCGGCCAGTTCCGCTTTCCATTTTAGCTCGTTTAAAGCTAAAACATCAGCGTCATGCTTCATTTGAAGTTTCTTATATTCCATATCTTCTGGAACAGTGCGACCACTTAATTTTTTTGCTTTCAGTTCTTGCCAACGGGCAATACTTTTCGGAGACATCATTTAAAACTGTCTTTCATCGTCTTTGTTAAGGCGTTTGTTCATTGCATTGGTAATTTGCTGAGTAGCTTTTTGGCTTTGTTTTTGATTAGCAAATAGAATTGCCTTTTGTAATTTAAGGATGGGGTCATTATTGAGCTTGTTCATTAGCTGTTTTTCTCTTTGGTAATCAAATGGATGTTTAGAAGCTTGAATTGTAGATGGATCTAGATACCTTGATTTTAGGTTTGGTTTGGGTTGATTGGGGTTCGTTGGAGTTGTTAGAGTTTTGGTGATTTGGTCAACGAATTTGAGTGCTTCTTCTTTTACTTTTTGAAGAGCTTTAGCAGCAACCTTAATCAGGTATTTGATGTTTTGTTTGAGGTGTTGTTGACGACCAGGATCAGTGTTAACTGGTTGAGGGCGTTCATTGTTGTTTAGTAATGATTGTTCGACTTGATGTGATGGATCGTTTTGGGCAATTGAATCGACAAGTTGGTTTTTGTAGGAGTTAATGTTATCTTGAATGGCTTGGTTAGATGTTGTTAATTGATCATTTTGGGTTTGCAGGTCTTTATTGTCATTAATAAGCTTAGTGTGTTTGGTTTGATCTGTTTGCCATTGTTGCCGTTGATCATTGCGCCATTGGTCGATGGAGGCTTCAACATCGTTGATATTGTCTGCGGTTATTGGTTCATTATCACCGTACATTAGGTTATTACGGTCAAATTCCTGTTGAGCTTCCTTAACGCGCTGTAATTTGCGTTGCTTTAATTGTTCGTCAGCATCGTTAATTTGGTTTTGTAAAGTTTGTAGTTGTTGTCGCTGTTGATTTAGTAGCTGTTCTTGTTGTTCTTGCTGCTGTTTGGCAGCTTTTTCTTTTTCTTGAGTAGCTACCATGTCTTTATCTGCTTGTTCTTTATTGCTTTGAGAGGCCCTAGCAGCGTGTGTAATGCCATTTGCCATTTCTAAGGGTGTTAGATTATTTCCGTCCTTATCAACTGCCTGGTGGCCTGTGGTGGCCTCATAGATGGCTTTGAGATTCTTAGTGACAGTTTCAACCTGATGTTTGACATTATTATTCTGATTGGTAAGGTCGTTAGTTTGCTTTTGCAGTGATTGGATAGCTTCTTTGTGTTCAGCAATTTCTTGGTGTTGAGCTTTTAGTTGTTCCATTGAAAGTCCGGTTTGAAGCGATTTGTCAGTCTCAGTTTTACGTTCAAACTCAAGAATTTTTTTATTTTGGGGGACTTTATAAGTTTTATGCAGCTCGGTTTCCAAGCATTTAAGGGCAAATTTATCTATGCTAGCCCGGTACCATTTGGTAGCTGCTCGGCCTGAGCAATATTGACCTGTTACCGCATGGTGTAGGCTGACTAATGCTTGATTGAGTGAGTTAGTCGCATGGGCAGGTCGCTTTTTACCGCCACGTGTCATGCCAAAGGTTGCTATCTCGTAATGGATATGTGAGATTCCCATTTCATCGTTGTTAGTAGCATAGCGGCCGCGATGTAAATAATCGCCAATATTTACTCGTTTTCCTGATTTGAGATTCCAACCAACATTGTTATTAGTAGCAGTAATTAAAGCGCGATTGAAGCAATCGTAAAATCGTTTAGCGACAGCAATGTTATTTTTAATCGGCTGCTCGTGTTCGTCTTTTAGCTTAAAAACAAGATGAGTAGTTCCATCGGGAAGCTTTTCCTCTACGTACGAAGAAGCCGGGCAAAACTCTTTCATCAATTGACTTTGAACTTCCATATTGCCAATGGTCAAAACTGCAGTAGCTTTTTTCTTCCTCTTGAGAAAGTTTTTTACACTTCCGTATTGTCGTTCAGCATGACCTTTTTCTCGTTGATGTTGGTCGTGCTGTTCCACGTAGTTATGGAAGTGTTGCTCATTCCAATCGTCAATAGCTTGACGGGTGGCAGTTGATTCATCATATACGTTAAATTGAGTTTCACTGAATACAATATCCTTGTTTGAATGGTTAATACTCTGGTCATGTTCCACGTGCTTTTGAATACCAGAATAACCATTAGTATCTTTTGCCTGTAAGTCTGTTGTTACTGTACATTTCAATGCCATTATTTCATCACCAGCGTTCATAGTTTTACATTTTAATTGTAGCACGTTCAGTAATGAGTAAAGTGGATAACTTATCCAATTTACTAGCTCCCTAGTCAATTAATGAAACATCTTCCAAATCCAACCATGAGTATCCTCAGCAGGTGATTGTGACGTTTCTTGCGTTTTTTTAGGGACGGTGGGGGCATCAGAGGCATCACCTTTACTCTTTTGTGCCTGCAACGTTAAAGTATGAGCCTGTGAGAGCAAGATAGACGTTTGTTTTACTTGTTCTGTTTGTGCTTCAATTTGTTTATCTTTTACCGCTAATTGGCGACTAAGTGTTTCTATTTGTGCTTTCAAATCATCAATGTGGTCTTGCTGTTGTTTAATGATGTCATCTTTAGTTGACGATTTAGTAGAATTAGTTGATGATTTAGCCTTATTCTTGTAATGCTCCTTAATTTTTTCTAATGCTCTGCCATTATAGTATTTACGGCCGTATTTACCTGTTTTTATTGGAACTAATTCTAATGACTTAACTAAATTCGTCATTGAAGCTTCGGAAACATTGCAAATTCTTGCCATATCTTTATTTGTATAGAATTTAGAATTAGTATTAGCCATTTAACGCTTTAAACCTGTATCTCTTTCAGGTTTTTGTTTAGGTGGCTTAGTAGGGTTCTCTGACGCTTTAAGACCTGCTCCACGCCATACCTTAGCACTAATATGCAATCTATCGCCTAATTTCTCTTTCAAAATCTTTGTCATGCGCTTAATTAAATCTTGTGCATTTGCCAAAGCCTTAGCTAAATAAAAAAGGCCAATAGGGTATACCCTATTGGCCTTTTTTGATCTATCAGCTGACGTCAATCAACTTTCATCTGGTAAAAAGCCGTGTTCGACAATCAATAACTGGCGTGCCATCGTCTCAACCACGGACTGCAGATCTTCAAACTTGCGATAATGGCCACTGGCAATGAGTCTGGTGGTGACCGCCGTTTGTTGGGCGATTAAGGCAGAAACTACACCGAAAACGTCATCGACTGACAGGCCCTCACGACGAGGCAGCTGTTCAATTTTCTCGCGAAAAATGCGATCGGTTTCAGCGGATATGGCAGTTGTTTCTTGCTGCACTTGTTGTCGCAACGGTTCGGGAAAATGCGGTAAATCAGCATAGGCTTGCATCATCAAGCGGTATTCAGCTGGGAATTTGAATTGTAGTTTCAACTCATACTTAACTGCAGTGGTCATCATGGCAGCCAAGCCAGGGGCATTCTGCCACTTTTTGGGGTCCATGTGATCATAAATTCGATGATAGGCATATTTGAAAGCGTCAAGATACAGCGCTTGTTTATTGCCAAAATAATGGAAGAGCAAGCCCTTAGATACTTGTGCTTGGTTGGCAATCTGATCGGTTTTGCTCTTGATGAAGCCTTGCTGGCCGAAAATTTCCGTCGCTGTTTTGAGGATTCGGGTGACCTTTTCAGGATCTGTCACAACATTTTTCATTCATAGGCTCAAATCCTGACGGCGATAACCAGCAATGCCAAGAATAAATAATACTATAGCGCTAACAACCATCACGATTAGCCATGTTTGATCAACGTTTTCAACCGGTACATTGGCAATCCAGCCAAAAGGTGTGAAGTTGCCTGCGTGTTTTGGCAAATCAAACAATCCCCGGAAAATTTGAACGATCAGACCGGCTCCCATATACAGCCAGAATAGACTGCTTAAGCGTGGCCACAGACCGACTAGTGCGATGCCAAGGGCGATAAACGATATCACAGCCGGAACGCTAGCCACGAATAGGCGACCGAGGTACTTGAGCGGCAACGGGTGACTGAGAACAGTGTTCCCAGTGAAGAACAAGGCCAGCAGCCCAGCAGAAAGGACGAACACGCCTGCCAGCAGACCAAAGCAATAGTAGCTGACACTGATCGTGGTTCGCGTTGGCTTTTCGGCATGAATGACGCTCAAGTAACCAAGGTTGTCATCGCGTTTGAGTCGGAATGCCACTTGGACGCCAGCAGTCACGGCTAATGCGACGAAAATGCCGAGATACATGCCTAAGAATGACAGGACCATGGTCTGATTGGCAGCGTTGATTTGGCCAACATCTAGTATTTTACGATAAAGCGGATTCGTTTTAAGAATGTCGCCAACGCCGCCGAGCACACTACCCATGACGCCGCCAAACACCACGGCGCCGATTAACCACCCAGCAAATAATCCGCGCTCAGTTCGCCACAGTAAGGCAGGGATCGAGCGAAGCCAGCCGGCAGCTTTGGCTCGGCCGGTGCGTTCAGCAATAATCCCGGCGCCCAGATCGCGGTTGCGGGCAATCATGGTGGCGCTGGCCGCAAGCAGAATGCTGACCAGTAAGGCCAAACCTAAAGCCCAGACGTTGTTATCAGTATAGAAGTTTGCTTTTTCGAACCAACCAATTGGTGATAACCACGTCAGATTTTGATGCTGGATATCGGTGACCAGCCGAACCAAATAAGCGGCAGTCAGCACCATGTAGCTCAACATATTGGCTGTACGTGTGTTATTGGTTAGTTGCGCGAATAGCAACGCAATGGCTCCGAATAGCAAGTTGGCGATCACCATCCCCAGTGAAAACAGGAAGTCACCGTACAAGTCAGTACCACCCATGTTGACAGCGGCCAACGAGACAAAATAGAGGATACCCATTATGGCACTGTCGATGAGAAGCTCAAGCGAAGCGGCGGTGATGGCAGCCGTTCGCCCAACATTGCGAGCGCGAACCATTTCGAGCAAGCCACTTTCTTCTTGACCGCGGGTGTTGCGAATCATCAGCGGCATAACCCATAAGGCCTGCAAAATAATCATGAAGACGACCATCACACCAGCAAACACAATCGCTGTGTTATACGTGTCCACCTTTGGCATCGCGCCAAACATTGCCGCCATGCCCGGCGCTTGCAGCATTTTGACAATCTCTTTAGAGCCCGAGGCCCCGCCTGCAAAGGCTGCTTCCAATTTGCCAGCACCACTGGCAATCATCATGATCAAAATGACAAGCCAGATGAGTGAAAATTTTAGATTTTGTTTGAGGTTTGCCCGAAGCAGATAACCTGCGTTCCGATTACTGTGCCGCATTTACTGTGCCGCATGAGTCTCACCTTGCTTTCCATAATAACGCAGGAATAAATCTTCCAGCGTTGGCGGCGTTGATTGCATGTCGACCACGGTGTTGGCGGCCAGTGTGGTCATGATGGTGCCAAGCGCGTCTCGATCAGCGGTGAAAACCGCCTTGGTGTGCTCGGAATCGCGATAAGTGAGGTCGTGAACGCCAGCTTGCTTTGCCAAAGCAGTCATTGGGGTAGCGGTGGTGACTTCAATTTTGATCCGCGATAGATGCCGTAATTGATCAAGATTGCCGCTCTCAATCACACTACCATCACGGATGATAACAATTGAATCACACATTCGCTCGACTTCGGACAAAATGTGGCTTGATAGCAGCACACTTTTACCGGCTCTTTTCAGTTTTAAAACTTCTTGCTGGAAAGTCTGTTCATTTAATGGATCAAGCCCAGAAGTGGGTTCATCAAAAATATACAAATCGGCATCTTGCGACAACGCAGCAATTAACGCTACTTTTTGACGATTGCCTTTTGAATAGGTACGAGCTTTTTTCTTCGGATCAAATTCAAAGGCCTTGATTAGTTCATCGGTCTTTTGATTATGCTGGCGGCCATTTAAACGTAGCAATAGGTCGATAATTTCGCCGCCAGAAAGATTTGGCCATAAATAAACGTCCCCAGGAATATAGGCGATGCGTGGATGAATCGCCGCATCATCCCGCCAGGCATCTTTGCCGAAGACGGTCACTGAGCCGCCACTCTTTTTTAATAAGCCTAAAATAACTCGAATGGTCGTGGATTTGCCGGCCCCATTAGGTCCTAGAAAACCCAGAACCTGACCGGGTGCCAACGTGAAACTGACATCTTTTAATGCGGCAAACTTGCCAAAGTTTTTTTGAAGATGGTCAAGTTCGATAATAGCTGTTGTCATTTAGCTGAAATACAGTGTTGTATTTCCAATTTTTACTTGGTCTTGTGGTAAATGAATATGAAAAGTTTTACCCTGTTGTTGCATATTAATAATAGTAGGAACAGTTGTAGGACTAAGAATAACCATTTCGACAGTATTTAAATCTATTGGTTCCAATTGAAAAGTTAAATAGTCGCCGTTCAATAAAACTGTATGCTTACTAGTATCATAAATATTAAAATTCATCTTAATTGAAGGAAAAAGCCACTCTGATTGAATATTTTTATCGTTTAGCCATTGAAAATAGTCAGTTAGGTCCTGTTTAACTGGTTTTAGGTACAATGTATTCGGTTTTCCGGTCTTTTTATCTCGAATGTGCGCATTTTTAGCAACCGTCCCATCGCCATTGAAGATTTCAGAGTGTCTGAGAGCCAATACATCACTCACTCTGAGCAGAGTTGCCTTGCCAACCTGGAAAATGGTGTAATTCCGCCGGCCAGCTTTAAAGTTGTGTAATAGTGTATCTTCAACTTCGTGTAGAACATTACTGTCTTTGATTGGTAGTACAAGTTGCTTCATTCGAGGACTTAACCAAGGAGCGGTAAGGTTTATTGGAAGAGAATAGATAGGATTTAGTTTTGAGAGCACAAGCTCTCGTCCGAAGGGACAAAGAGTGTGGTGATGATGGCTTGAAGGATACACCTGTTCCCATGCCGAACACAGAAGTTAAGCTTCAACACGCCGAAAGTAGTTGGGGGATCGCTCCCTGCGAGGATAGGACGTTGCCGCGCAACTGCGCGGCAACGTCCTATCCTCGCAGGGAGCGATCCCCCAACTACTTTCGGCGTGTTGAAGCTTAACTTCTGTGTTCGGCATGGGAACAGGTGTATCCTTCAAGCCATCATCACCACACTCTTTAGACTTTATTGACTGGTTTTTGTAACCAATGAAAGAAAATAGCGCGCTGACTATTAGCTAATAACCACCATCCACTAGCTAATAAAAAGGCCCCGATCACATCGGAAGTAAAATGAGCTCGTAAATAAACTCGCGAATACATAATAATAATGATCCATAGAGCGCCGACGATTCCTAAGATTACCCTCTGCCATTTAACTTTACAATAGGGTAAAAGGAGGGCTAGGATCGTAAAAGTGAAAATAGCAGTTGAAAAAGTATGCCCACTTGGGAAACTATATCCACTAACATCAATTAACCGAAAGGAAGGACGGAGACGAGTAACACTATACTTGATGAGGATAACTAAACAGTAACCAATAAATTGTAACATGCCATACCAAACACTATCAGTTGCTCTTCCGCGACGCCATAACAGGAGCATTAAGCCGATTGTTATAATGCCGACTGTAACTGGGTCACCCATAAAGGTTAATTCGGTCAGGATAGTAGTCTTAAACTTAGACACTGGGGCAGTCAGATCAAAGCCACCTGCATCGATTAAACGAACAAATGGAGATTTAGTTAAAACATTAAAGAGTAATACTCCGAATAAAATCCAACAAAAAAGTCCGAATCCGATTTGTGCTTTTTTATGCATTTATTGTTGGACATATGTTTGTGTTTGGGGATTAAATTCAAATGTTAATTTTTGATCATTTAATTCTACAAAGATCTTCCGGTAATTTTTATCATAACCATTATGAGCCATATCTATTGTTACTCTATTTTGAGAAGCCTTGATTTGATAAAGGTTGTATTCACCACTTTGATAAGCAAAGTCAAGGCCGTTATCTTGGTAATGAGTATATGAGGCATGTTGTCCATATAAGCGGAAGGTCATTGTTTCATTAGGTTCATCACTAATATGACTTACTTCAGGGCCCCATGGAATAATCGTATTCTTTTTAACGAATAGTGGTAACTTATCAATTGGCGCTTCTACTAAAATTGACCGCTTACCTGCATATTCAACACCGTTCCAAAAGTCAATCCACTCCCCTGCTGGCAAGTAGACTGCTCGTGTATTTTGGCCTTCTTGAACTACTGGAGCTACTAGTAATTCATCGCCAACCATATATTCATCGTTCATTGTCCGAACAGTAGGATCCTGATCGTAGTTTAATACTAACGGACGCATTATTCCGAGCCCATTCTTTGTCTCCTTGTAACAAAGATCGTATAAGAATGGAATAAAACGATACCTTAACTTTAAATACTTCCGGTAGATTGAGAGCGTTGGTTCACCGAATACCCAAGGTTCTTGTTCACGGGTTCCCATTGAAGCGTGATTACGATAGAGAGGACTAAATAAGGCTGCCTCAATCCACCGTGTTAGCATTTCGGCCGTGGCATCTGCACCAAATCCACCAATATCAGTTCCCGCAAAGGCAAAGCCACTCATTCCTAAATTACATAATTGAGGAATCATCATTTGTAGATGAGGCCACAAACTTTGGTTATCACCTGTCCAGACGGTTGAATACTTTTGCGTTCCCGCATAAGCAGCCCGAGTAATGACATAAGGTCGTTTATGACTGTATTTCTTTAATCCATTGTAAGTAGCCTTTGCCATATTATGTCCATAAACATTATGCAATTTCTTATGAGTAGAAGGGGATTTTCCGTCACTAAAGACAATATTATCAGGGATTTCACCTTCAAACGATGCTGGTTCGTTCATATCGTCCCAAATTCCAGCTGTTCCGGTATCAACAAGGTATTTACAATTATCAGCCCACCATTGTTGTACCTCTTCTCGGCCAAAGTCAGGGAAAACAGCATCGCCAGGCCAAACCTTATTAACATAAACGGTCCCATCAGGATTCTTAACAAAGTATCCTTTCTTAATTCCTTCTTTATAAATTTTATACTTTTTATCTTGCTTAACACCGGGGTCAATAATCGGCATTACTCTAAATCCTTGGTCTCTCAACTTTGAAACAAATGCTTGAGGATCAGTAAACTTTTCTTTGTTCCAAGTAAATACTCGGTAACCATCCATATAGTCAATGTCAAAGTGGATCACGTCACAAGGAAGATCATTTTCTCGTAGTTTAGTCGCAATCTCTTGAACTTTTTCAGGACTTACACTATATCCCCAACGCGATTGCTGATAACCAAGTACCCATTTTTGTGGCAATGGAACGCGCCCAGTAAGGTAAGTATAATTTTTAACAATATCGCTCAAGTGCGGACCACCGATAATGTAATAATCAAGGTTACCGGCGACTGCGGAATAAAAGTAGTAATTAGCATTTTCTTTTCCTAAATCAAGATGGCTCCGATAAGGATTATCAAAGAAAAGACCGTATGGGTGACCGTTCTTCAAGCCTAACATGAAAGGAATAGATTTATAAAGCCGGGTAAAACTTTCTACTTGAGGTGCTGGATTATCAGTATTCCAGTTATCGTATTCGTAGCCACGTTTATTCAAGTACCCAGTTTTATCACCAAGACCATATATCTGTTCATCAGTGGCTAAAGATTTAATTACTTCAAAATATGTCTTATCTTGGTCACTTCCACCAGCAATATCATGACCTTCGGCAGCAACTAATTTTGCATGGGCCTTATCTAATCCACGGTCAATCGGTGTTCGCTTACCCTGATAATCAATAACTAATGGATGACCCTCCTTGTCATATACATTCATTTTCTCGTTGTCGTATATTTTTACAATTAACGCTGCCGTAGTTAATTCAAGATGGTCACCATGATCTAAGACTGTAAAATTAGTTTTAATTGTTTTATTGCCTTCAATAGCATATGATGCTCCTTTTTCACCGTGATCTTGAAATACTCGAATGATTTCAGGCGTAATAACTGATAAAACAATAGCACTGTTTTGATAATTAATCGTAATCTTTTGATCAACAATTGCATATCCACATAATTGGTTATTCATTTACCTCTTTTCTTGATAAATTTGGTGATTTTTGAGTAGGAAGTAAATCACCCTGATTAATTTACGTGCGGTAAGAACGAGGGCTCGTTTAGAAGGAGTGTGTTTTACTTCTTTGTATTTACGCTGATAATACTCGCCAAAGACTGGATCGTGCGTTCGAACTAGGTTGGCAGCTTCAACCAAGTAATAACGAAGATAGGTATTACCAGTCCTCTTTAACGGTGTGTTATCACTAGTGTAACTTCCCGATTGCTTTTCTCTCCAGGAAAGCCCAGCATATTTAGCTAATTTAGCTTCGTTGTCAAATCGATCGATTTGACCAATTTCAGCTAAAATACCAGCTGCATAGACTGGTCCGATACCGGGAATTGAGCGCAGAATTTGTTCATCATCAGTTACTTTAACGACTTTCTCAATTGACTTATCGAGATCCTTAATCATCTTTTGAAATGCCTTAATCTCTTCAGCATAGACAGAAAGAACCGCGTTAACCGAATTAGCTACGACTTTATCTAGCCGGTACGAAGACCGAATAGCCTTTTGAATCGTTTTCGCTAAAGCTTCGGGGTCTGCGAAGCGACCTCGACCGTGTTCAGCCAAATAGTCGGTTAAATCATTGATTGAAATATTGAGTAAGTCATCAGTAGTCAGATCTTCAGTTAATAACTGCATCATGGTTGAACCAAATATAGAAGTATTAAGTTCATCAGAGATAACAAGCTTATTGAGCTTATAGTATAAGTTTTCAATAAAGTGTTGTTTAGCTCGAACCAGGCTTTGAACAATCTCATATCTAGAACGGGTTAAGCGCTGAAGAGCAATGTAATTTTCTTGACGAACAATTCCAATCGAATAATGACCAACACGTAAGTAATCTGCAATGTAATAAGCATCAATTTGATCATTTTTGTCTTCAGCGAAAACATCGTGAAAACGTTTAGTTTTCTTGGGATCAACGACGACTGATTGAGTATTAAAAGCTTTCAGATCAATGTCTTCTTGAAAGAACATTGCTGGGTGAAAACTATAAATGGAAGTAGCTTCCATTCCGATAATAACTTGGTCAATTTGATTTGAATTCGCCGTGTTAATAATCTGTTTCTTTAATTCAGTTGCGCCTTTCAATTATTTTGTCCTTGCTTTTGCTTCCTGCATCCACTTTGAAATTCCAATTGAAATTGCAACTCCAATCCCCAACGGAAGAAAAGCTGTAAAGTTAAGGTGACAAACTTCAAATAACATAAATAATGCCATTAACGGTGCCTGCTGTGACGCTGCTAAAAACAATGAGGCCCCAATAACTGCACACTGCGTTAAGGTAACAACCGGGAAGAAGTGCATATAAGGAATACCGAGAAATACTCCAATAACTGCTCCAGCGGCAATCGATGGCGTCAGTGTTCCTCCATAGCCTCCACATTTGATTGTAAATAAGGTAACTATTACTTTAGCAACTAGACCAAACAAGAGCGCTCCTAGGACCTGAGAATTGACGGTGGTCGTATTCATGGCTAATTGAGCAAGTCCCCGCCCGTTTCCCATAATTTGTGGATAAAAAGCTGCAATTGCTCCTGCTGAGAACGATAAAAGTGGTAATTGCCAGAAAATATTTTTACCCGTTGCTCGTTTACTAGAAGCTGCTTTAACTCCTTGTTTAAACCAGGTTCCGGTTACTCCAAGGATTAATCCTAGCACAATTGCTAATGGAACAGATAGCAAAGAGAAATCTCGACTCCTAACAATATAATATGGTTCGAATCCTTTTAAAATCGAACCAATCATCGTTGCGATTACTGACATGATTAAGCTAACGGAAACTGAACGGGCATTAATGCGCCGATATAAAATTTCTAAACAGAAAACAGTTCCTGTAATAGGTGCAATATAGACCCCCGCGAATCCAGCTCCAGCAGCAGCGGCGATTAATAAACGTTTATCTTCATCATTAAGGTGCAACCACCGATAAGAATTAAGCATTCGAGACCATTTCTGAGCGATAGCAGCCCCTGCTTCTCGTGGGGCTAATTCACGACCGATGGAATTCCCAGTCCCTACGAAAAAGATCTGGGTAACCACGTGAATAAATGTTTTTCTTAACGGCATCTCTTTACCATTCAGAGCATTCTTAATACTAACCGGATGATAATGACGTTGAAGAAAGTACCAAATAATTGTAGCAATTATCCCCCCTATTAGCACTGAGACAAATCGATGAAGAGGAAAAATATTAATATTAACTGGAATCTTATTTGTCTCGTTAAAGTTTAAAAAATAGTGCTCTGTTAAATCTAGAATAGCGCTAAGGATCAATGAGCTAAAACCAACGACTATTCCAAGAACAACCGTTGCAACAGCTAATGGAGTGTTCTTTTGCGTTTCTTTCATTTATTTATACAAATTCTTCATTTTCTTTACAGTTGCTGCAAGATCCTTGCTATCAAAGACTAAGGAAATAACAGCTAGCCCTGCAACGCCGGTGTCATGAACAACTTTCATATTTTCTTCATCGATGCCCCCAATTGCAACTACAGGACGTTCGCTAATCATGTTTAAACGTTCAAGACGATTGATACCAATAGCAGCATCAGCGTCAGACTTTGATTTTGTAGGGAAAACGGGACCACAACCAATATAATCAACAAAGTCCATTGTATTAGCACGTTCAACTTGTTCTGGTGTATTACAGGAATAGCCGATGAACATCTGATGACCTACAGCGACAGATACTTGTTCAATTTTAGTATCATTTTGTCCAACGTGAACTCCATCAGCGTTTATTTGCTGAGCCAATTCATAATCGTCATCAACAATCAATGGAATTCCATAGCGCGTACATAAGGTCCGTAGTTCTAGTCCTAAGTCTACTCGTTCATTAGGCCGTAACTTCGAGTTTCCCTTTTCTCGATATTGGAAGGCAGTGATACCACTCTTCATTGCTAGCTCCACTTTTTCAAGAAATTTAACAACGTCATTATGGACATCTTGTGTTCCACCAACTAAGTATACTTGTAACATTTTTGGATCAAACATCATTCATTTTAGATCGTCTCCTTCAATTTTAACCCAGTGATTAAGTGGCCCATGACCATGACCAACATTAATACCCTTGCTAATCGTCTTTTCGACATATGTCTTCCCAATCATAATTGCCTGTTCCATGGAGTGACCCTTAGCAATTTCCGCAGTAATACATGCAGAAATTGTATCACCAGTCCCATGAGTATTTTTAGTATTAACACGAGGCGCAGTTAACCACATATCATTACCATCTTCAAATAAAATATAATCATCAGCTTTGTCTGAAGATTCTGCATGGCCACCTTTTATGAGAATATTTTTTGCTCCACGCTTTTGTAATTCGCGGGCAGCCTTTTTAATATCATTTTTATCCCTTATTGCGATTCCCGTCAACTCACAAGCTTCTGGAATGTTTGGCGTAACCAGAGAGGCGAGGGGGATAAGTTCATCCCTTACAATTGAAATTGCATCATCACTAAGTAACTTTGCGCCCCCCTTTGCTACCATGACCGGATCGACAATAAGCGGTCCTAAATCATATTTCTTTAAATTTCGTACAACCGTTCTTACACGGAGAGGGTCAGCCAACATCCCCGTTTTACATACCCTAATTTTCAAATCACCAGCGATTGAAGCAAATTGCTCATCAATTAATTTTTCAGGCATTGGCAGGGCATCTTGCACTCCTAATGTATTTTGCGCAGTGACTGCGACGACTACCATTGCTGAGTATACTCCGCGCATTTGCATCGTCTTTACATCCGCTGGAATACCGGCACCACCGCCACTATCAGTTCCAGCAATTGTTAAAGCCTGGGGATAATCATTAATCAATTAATCAAGGTAATCTTCCTCACTTTCCTCAAAGAATTCTAGTAATGCTTTCGTATCCATAATCGAAAGCTGGTCAAAAAACTGTACTTGCCAAGAACCGAGTCCGACTGAATAACGGTTAGCTAATACTCCAGCAGCAGATACCAAAACCGTTGCAACAATACAAGCATCCCAAGTATTAGTAGTAGTCCCTAAAAATGCAGCGATGATACTAGAAAGCATGTCGCCACTACCCACATTCATCGTTAACATCTCGGCAGAAAAGG
Source organism: Limosilactobacillus reuteri (assembly GCF_013694365.1). Lineage (NCBI taxonomy): Bacteria > Bacillati > Bacillota > Bacilli > Lactobacillales > Lactobacillaceae > Limosilactobacillus > Limosilactobacillus reuteri. The sequence goes on along the minus strand of NZ_CP059275.1, from coordinate 1,894,556 downwards.
GATTTTCATAGACAACTTGCCCATCAGTTATTATGTCAGTTTCACCAGTCAAGACTACAATTGAATGGTAACGTCGAGCACACGTTTCGGCAATTTGAACCCGATTGGGAACTTTACCAGCGTCGATTCCATGACTAGTATTGTCAGCTTCTACTAAAGCAGCAATTTCACTGGCGTTACCACGAATAACATCAAAATGAAAATCATTTAGCAATAAGTGGGCAAACTCTAAGCGGGATGGAATCGCACTTACCGCTACCGGATCTAAAACGAGGGGTTTGAGTGGCGTGGCAGCTCGCAAAACCGTCTTAATTTGTGTCGCCTGATGCTCATTGATTGTTCCAAGATTGATAGAAAGGGCATCGGCCAGTGTCACCATTTCATCTGCTTCAGTGGGCTCAACAGACATGATCGGCGACGCTCCGACAGCACTAACGGCATCGGCAACTTTATCAATTGTTACTAAATTGGCGAGATTAAGGACAATCGGGTTTTTAGTACGAACTCGATCGATCAGTGACCAGTTAATTTGACGTTGTACCATCTAACATGAAGGAAGCCTATTTTCATCTTTAATAAGAAGTGGACTAAAGATGAAAATTTCAGGAGCAATGTCAACATTCGTAAATTCTTTTTTAAAATCAATGATACAGTATTCCATGGTAATTTCGTCAAATTTATTTTGAATGTATTGATCAAATCGCTCTTTATCAATTGCGGGATTTTGCGAATAAATAATTTGGTAAGCTTGTTGGGCAGAAATAAGGCCATACAAAGCAATGAATGATTTAAGATATTCGTCCAGCATTTTATCAGTTTGTGGATCAAATACTACTGGAAGCTTCTCTGATTCACTAAATAATGAAGCGAGAAAATCCTCTATTACTTGATCATCATCTTCATCTCCGTACTCTTCCCCAAGATCGACAGGAGCTTTTTGCGTATATACGAGAATGTCATCGTATTCATTATCACTAAGGATATCTTGATCTTTCAAGTACTTCGCTAGTTTTTGCAAAGAAGCCTTAATATTCGTGCGTTCTGTTTTGCCTACTCCGTGAAATTCTAGTTCATCGACACTAGTCTGAATATCAAGATTAAAAATAGTGCTTAAACGATAAGCAACCCATTCATTAAGATAAAATTGCAAGTTATCTCGATAGCGGCGAATAGTTTTAGTACTATAATTATGTTTAGCATCAGCCAGAAAAAGGTCTAAGAGTCGATTATTTGCATCTTGAATTTGTTGGATTGCATTGTCAACCCCATCGGCAGTAAGTTTTTCTCCATCTACCTGACTTAATCTTCTTAACTTATTAGTAATTTCTTTTAAGTACAATTCTTCTAAATTTACGTGTTTAATGTTAAACGGTTGAGCCATTTCGATTATCCTAACCGTCTCGTCTTCACCAACATAAATCCTACCCTTTTGTTGTACCTTTTTAACCAATGATTTTGCTAAGTCTACTTCATTGACTAAGTTTTTGGCTTGTGGCTTTATGACATCTTGATAAAAATTAGTTATAGTTTTTATTTGTAAAGGGTGAATCGTTTTACTAATTTGCCAATTATCTTTACTGATATTCATTGTTAGTGTAAGATTTTCATAGGTTGGATGAATAATTCATCTGGTCGTGGAAATCTTTTTTGTAGACCAATTTACTTATTTACAAAAAAAGAAAAGACCAGTAGCCTTTAGTGTGTCGAATACTAAGCCGGAGATCATTTTATAATACGGACTCGAAGTCCCTGGGAGCATGATCGATCTTAGCTCTATCTTCAGAATAACAAAAAAGTCCAGGACAATAATTATTTTTGTCCTGAACTAATCTTAGGTTGTTTATTACTTCTTATCCTCCTCATCATCGTCTTGAACTGCATTATCAAATGCTTCTTTTGCTAAATTAGGATTTAGGTCGCGGTAGTTTTGCTGGTCAAGCATATTATCAAACTGAAATACGTCTAAAAAGTCACTGTAATCAAGTCCTGTACGACGGTTGCTTCCAGTTAATAACCGGTAAGGATTCAGTTTCAAGTCACCACTCAAAATTTGATTACCCGCATTAATCACAAGTTCCTTATTCATGTTTTGCAACCAATCAAGTTGCTGCGGCGTAACGAGAAGCGCTTCTTTATTAGCTTTAATTTTTCCATTCTTATATTCCTTAAGGGGGTATAAGAATGCCTGTTTATCTAAACTCTTATCTAACTCCCGCAATAATTGTGGATCATTCAAGAGGATTCCCTTGTATTGGTGCTCTTTTAATTTCAAATCATCGAGGGAACTTTTCTTTAACTCGGCAGCCTTAATTGTCGGATTATTCAAACGAAGATATAATGCCCCTGCCAGTCGTGAATTATTCGTTTCCAATTCAGCTAAGTTTGCCTGTAACCCATTAAGGTAGGTTAAAAGTTGGAGAGAGAGCCCATAATAAGCCGAAGTGAGGTCAAAAAGATGATTACTCGACTTATAGTCAACAACCGTCAAGAAATTGTCGTTTCCTTGCTTAAGATTATCGATTCGGTCAATTCGTCCCCGCAGATAAATATGATGATTATCTTTAAGCGGATAATCAAGAGAGCCAAGGTTGCCCGGCTGCTGGTTACCAATTCTTCCAAACTGAACTTCGGTTTTAACTGGTTGTGAGCCGGTATATTCAGCTTGGCGGCATAATGTAATTAACATTGTTTTAACAATTGCGGTTAATTGTTGATATTGGAATTGGGCTTGGGCTGAAGAATTAATGAGACGCAATAAAGTTGGCTGATTCTTTTGAGCTGTAACTAATGCATGGTCAATCAGCTGGTCACGTTGCATCTGATTATCTTTGTGGGCAAGATCTGCAAATGACGAATTATTTTCTCGAATTGTTGTAACAAAAGTCTCCATCGCTTTATGGAAGAAGGTGCCGATACGGTCATTAGATAAGGTTAACTCATCTCGTTTTTGCAACCGTAAACCATACTTAAGGAAATATTCGTACTGATTAATATAAAAATCTTGTAACTGCGAGATTGAGGCATATAATACCCGTCCACGCTCATCATCGGGTGCCGTTCGGAGATAAAGTGCCTGAGCCAATTTATTTCCCAGGGAATCAATCTTGTTTTGATAATGAAAGCCCGCAGCAACTAAAGATAGACGCTGACCTAGTGATATTCCTTCTGCTTGAACCTTAGTATCTGCTGATTGTTGCCATTGCTTAGCTAACTTAACCAACGATTCAGCAACTGTTTGCCATCCAACGGGCATAACCGGTTGACGATCAATGCCAACTCCTTGCTCATCACGAATTTGCCGGCTAACTTCGACTAACCGGTTTATTGTTGCGAGTGGGGCACTTACAAAATCAATAGCATTCTCTTGTCCGGCCTTGCTAGTAGCTAATGGATATTCACAAACAGGTTGACCAAAGTAGCGAGCCATATCATGCATATATGGCGATATACTGAGTTCCTTATCATCACTATCAGTTTGCGGTGCCGAGAAAATCAACTGTTCCTTAGCGTTCATAAAACCAGTATAGTGAACAAATGGCTCATCAATCAGTTGGTCAATTGCCGTTCCAGGAAGGTATTGGAAATCTTCATCAAGATAAGCACTCAAAACATCCTTATCTTGGTCAGTTAGCAAACTATCACTTTCTTGCATTTCTGGCATCACATCATCAGTCGATCCAATCATAAAAACTACTTTTCGATTTTCACTTTGGACAATTCCCGTTTCAGAGACTACCACTTGATCTAACGTTGCCGGAATCTGGGAATACTGGGCAGCCGCAAACCCTGCCTGGAGCAATTCACTAAAATCTGCAAGGACCTCACTAGTTCCATCCCGTAGTTCTTGTTGGCCCAAGATTTCCACATATTCTTGGAGAATTTGGCAAAAGGTAGTCCAGACTTGTTGTGGTTGACGCGCAAGGTCTAAATCTCGGGTACTTTGGTATTGTTGCCAAGCGTATAACCGGTCTGTAACTCCCATAGCGGCCAAGAACTGGTATAACGCAGTGGCAAGTTCTTGGCCTGATTGTGCTTGTTTAAACTGGTCGAAAACTGGCAATAAGTGATTCGCAACAAAATCTTTTACAAGGGCTAACTGGTCATTTAATTTTTTCAACCGTGATTGCGCATATTTTGGATCTGTTAGGTTCGTTCCGGGTGCCTGCCATAATTGCTTAATCTTTTCTGGATCATTAGTTGTCCAAGCACTTTTTCCTTCAATTGCCTGCTTAAGGCACCAATTCTCAGTGGCGAAAACAGCTGCTTGGAAATCACTTAGCCCCATCAGATCGCCAGTGCCTGTCCGTGGAACAAGTAACCATGTCTTCAGCAATTGGATGATATCTGCTGTTCGATAGCCCCGCTGCGGTAATTCTAATAATGTCGTAAGAAGTGTTACTAGTGGATGGTTATCCATCAAGCGTTCATGGTCATTAAAAACTGGAATATTATGTGCCGCAAAAACTGGTTCAATCATTGTCTGATAGCCGTCAAGGTGGCGACTAAGAATAAGAAAATCACGATAACGATATTTACCACTAGCAACTAATTGGCGAATCTTGGTGGCCACATTATTCAATTCAGTCATCCGATTGGTAGTTGTCATAAATTGAATATTTGGGGGATAAGAAAGGTCTTCCCGCTCGCTGGGGCCAATTGGTTCGCTTGCATAACGCTTAAAATACGAATCAACTTGTTGTAATTCCGCACCAACACGAGGAGTCGTCGCAAACGCTACATTTTGCAAAACCTTTACTTCTTTTTGATGCATTTGACCAAATTTCCACAAACGGTGAAATTGCATCGCGGAGGAATAAAACAAGTTATTTTTAGGAGGAAGTTCCTGGGGATTTGGATGGTTCTGATCTGGATATCCACGATCAAGAGTTAAAGAAATAGTTGTCGATGCGGCATTCGTAATTAATGCATCCACTACCTGTTGCTCATTTGCAGTAAACTGAGCAAAACGGTCAATAAAGAAGTGCATCTTAGCAGCTTCTGGTGATTTTTGAAGGTAAGACACTAATTGCCGATATAACTCACTATTACCAATGTACCGGTCCCGTAGCCGATCTTCATAAGCATGATATATAATCTCAACATCATGCATTTTAGCAAGCCACGCCTGATTAGCTGCTGGGTCATTCGCGGACTTCACCCGGGAAATAATATCAGTTAAGTCATCGGCGGTTATGTTAGCATTTTTTAATTCTTCAAGCTGAGCTGTCATCTTTTGAATAAAGCCAGGTTGTTTTACTTCGCTTGCATATAAACGGAGCTCACTTGCCTGTTCTTGAACAACTTGGGAAGTGAGCATCGCCATCCCGATTTTAGAAAGGTGTTGTTTTTGAAAAGCTGGAGTATCTCGTAAAAGGTACCAAGCAAGCCGGCTAAACGAAAGTACCTGTATGCGTGAAGAGGCGAATCTGTCACTTCCGCTAAATCCTTGACGATCACGAAGACCAGCAAGGACATTAATTTCAGTTTCAAACTTAATATGGTTAGGCACCAAATAATAAAAGCTCTCATCAGCAGATGCATTCTTTATCTGGTCAACTAATTGATCAATCAACACTTGCTGATGATCCATCGCTGCTGTTCCTAAAACAAATCCCAGGGTTCCCATCTAATCACCCTCTTTTGTAAATAACACGAACTCTCCTAATTCTAACAGGTAAAGCCCCATTTGGACAACTGGAATCCCTTCCATTAAGTTCAAAGCTTCTTTATAGAGCTCTAATTGTCCTCGGTAGCGATCCTTTATCCGTGCTAAATCAAAGTCGCGATAATCTTTGTTAAGGTGATCAGTTTTATAATCAACCAGAACAATGCCCTCGTCATTTTTTAAGTAACCATCAATGATTCCGTGAATTAAAATGCGTTCATCATCACTAACATTTACCCCTTTAAATAATTCATGACCATTCATAATCATTGAGAACGGCACTTCACGATGATAATCTGCGGGATGCTTTAAGATCTTTTGACCAACCTCAGTCTGATAAAAGTCCACTATTCCTTTCCGGTTGATCCGTGCTGCTACAACTGGATTGATCAGTTTTTTTCCTACTAATTTTTGAATTTCTTGATTAACAAATTCAACGTTAATCGGACCTTCATCAAGCGGAAGTTTTTGGAAAACAAGGTGAGTTGCTGTTCCAATTTCTGTTGCCACGGGTTCATGAGTAGTCTGCTGAATGAAAGCTGGAACGTCAAAGTTATTATTTAAGTAAATCCCTTGCGTCTTTACCCTTTGTTGTTGATCATAATCCCACCGCGCCATATCACGTGTGTCAGGATCTTCAAAGACTCGTTTTACATCTGTAACAGATTGGTAAGCAGTTGTTTTAGTAGCGACAAGATGGGGGTAACGATAACGCAAAATTTGATCAATCTTTTGTTCAGAAGCATCAGTTGCGACTGTATTGTTCTTTTCCGTTACATTAGCACTAGCATTTTGCCCAATTTTTGCCAATCCATCGCTAACATCAAGTGCGGTATATGTTTTTGCAATAAAGTGAGGATCAGCCGCCAAACCAGTAACTTTAGTATCAGCAAGAGTACTTTTTTCTAGCGTGACATTTCCACGACTCAATTGTTGCGCGTTGAATTCTGGATAACGAGCTAGTGCAAGGCCAACCCAGTCCATAAATGAATTTGCAGTGATCCGTGGTTGCGGGCCAATTAGTAAATTCTTACTCTGATATGCTTTCTGCCACCGTTGCCATGAACCAACAAGACTCTGTGTCCGCATTTCTTCATTAAAGGATCCCGTAATAATTAACCGCTGTTCTGCGCGGGTCAATGCAACATAGAGAACCCGAAGATCTTCTGCTCGTTCGCCGCGCTGGATCTCTTCAATCACTGCTTGTCGTTGCGGCGTGTCATAAATGACCCGTTGATCATCCATGTAACGAATTCCTACCCCCGCAACAGCATCGACAACTGCATTTTCACGAGCTGCTCCTTTGTTAAAGCCATGTGTGGCATCAATTAGAAATACCACAGGGAATTGCAGACCCTTACTTCCGTGAATCGTCATAACATTAACCGTATTTGCAGTTAACTGTGTCGGTGCTACGCCTAAATCTTTATCATGTTCCTGCATTTTCTCAATAAAGCGAATAAATTGATAAAGACCCTTAAAACTGCTTTGTTCATAAGAGTGTGCACGTTGATAAAGGGCATGGAGGTTTGCCTGTCGTTGGTGGCCTCCTGGCATTGCTCCAACGTAATCAAGATAACCTGTTTGGTCATAGATCTGCCAAATCAAGTCAACAAGGGTTTGCTGTTGGGCTGTTTGTCGAAAAACACGAAGCAAGCCTAAGAAGTGGTCTGCTTTTTCATAGAGGGCACTTACCTGTTCAGAAGTAAGGAGCGATTGATGGTGAAGAGCCTTTCGCTGGTAATTACCCATAAATGATTGCAAGGCAGCGTAGTAATCAACAGATCGATTCTGAAGACGGATAAAAGCTAATTCTTGGTTAGTTAACCCGACAATCGGCGATCGCAAAACAGCAGCTAATGGAATATCCTGTTGTGGATTATCAATTATCTTCAACAAGGACATCATTACTCGCACTTCAGTAGCTTGAAAATAACTTTCAACATCGTGAACTGTCAATGGAATATTAAGTTTATTAAACTCTTCCATCAATGAATTATTAATTGCCTTTGTCCGCTCAAGCAAAACAATATCACCGTACTGAATTGGATGCATCTGTCCATCTTCTGGATGAAAAATTAACTCTTGATTTTCGACCATCTGCTTAATTCGCATCCCGATCATCCGAAATTCTCCAGCTAATTTATCATCCTCATGTTCAACATCTTCTTTTTCTGGATCAAGGGCATTGGCGTCATACAGTAACACTTCTGTTGGGTGAACCTTATTATCTTGATTTTCTTCGTAATAAGTTGCCGCATATTTTAAATGGGCATCTTCGTCATAATCAATTTCACCAACTTCCCTATCCATCAGTTGTTCGAAAAGGATATTGGTAAAGCTCGTCACATTAGTCATCGACCGGAAATTTTCCCCTAAAACAATCGCTTCCCCGTCGTTACCTTGACGATAGTTTTGATATTTCCCAAGAAATAATGTTGGATCAGCTTCACGGAATCGGTAAATCGATTGCTTAACATCCCCTACCATAAATAGATTCTTGCGTTCAGGAGATGTCAATTTCATCAAAATACTTTCCTGAAGGCGGTTCGTATCCTGGTATTCATCAATCATAATTTCTTGATAATGATTTTGCAGATCTTTGACGAGGGTTTGCCAGTTTGGCTGGTCGTCTGGTGGCGTTAAAATAGCGTACGCGTAGTGTTCCAAGTCACTAAACTCAAGGACATGCCGATTTAACTTGGTTTGTTGATACCGTCGACGGAAATTAATCGTTACCGCACTCAATTCGCGTAAAAGTTCCTGGGCATTCGTTGAAATTAATCGAAATTGGTCTTCACGATAATTAAAGAAGCGATCAACCAACTGATCAAATTGCTTTTTTATCCCCGTTCGAGTACTTCCCAGTGATTTATATACTTCTTCAGCTAGCTCATCGTCTTTCGGTTTGCCGCCCATTCGTGCAAATTTAGCATTAGCAAATAAGTCCCGAATAGTATTCCAGGTAGGTGGTTGCAATAAGTCTAAAAGCTCCTGCATCATCTGCTGGTCTTTTTGCAATGAATCAACAGTTTTAGCGTCTAATTGACTTTCAGTTGCTTTGCTTAACAAGGCTGTAAATTGATCACGAAAAGTCGTTAGCTCAGTTAGCAATTCTTCTTTTGCAATTGGTTCCTGTGCTTCCTGCTTTCCCAAGTAAATACTAACTGTTTGTTCCCACTGCTTCTTTAGCTGATTACGCTGCTTTTGAATGTCTTTAAATACATCAATCCGTGGATCATCTGCCGCTGGTCGTCCCCGAAAACTACCAAATTTTTGCTGCGCCATCATTTGACAAACATCACTGACGGTAATCCCCCCGAGTGAAGAAAGAAGTTGATGCATCAATTCTTCATCACTTTTAATAACTTCGGCTGCTTGATCTAGACCGTTGTCACTAGCTCTTGTTACTAATTCACGATAATCTTGAATGAGCTGATTGAGCTTTTCGATAACCAGGGGCTTTAGCTGTTGTTGATAAAAATTAGATTCTAATAGTGAGCCAGACCCTAAATCATAATTATCTGGTAATTTTTGGAGCCACTTTTCGGGATCAGGTTGGGCATTAGCAATTTCATATAACCGTAAAATCAAGTCGTCGAGTCCTTGGTCATCACGGTCACTAGAAAAGTTGAGGACTAGTTCGCTAAAGGAAGCTCTGCCCGGAACTTTTTCTTCAGCGTTTTTATACAGTTCTTCACTAACTTCATGCCAGACATCTTCTTGAAGTAATAACCGCTCTGTTTCATCAGTTAAGAGCCGAAATTGTGGATCAAGGTTAATCAAGTAATAGTACCGCTTTATTAACTTTAAACAAAAAGCATGAATTGTACTAATATCTGCAGCCGCAAGCCGGTTAATTTGATTACTCATCCGGTCACGTAAATCTTTGGGATTAGCTGAATCTTGTACTATTTTCTGCAAGGCTGCCCTGATTTTATCCCGCATATTCTTTGCTGCGGCGTCCGTAAATGTTACGAGCAGCATTCGATCAATGCTTTGCCCTTCTTTAATCAATTCAATTGTCCGATTTACTAGCACAGCCGTTTTTCCTGATCCCGCGGAAGCTGAAACTAGGATATTTTCGCCACGGTCATTTATCGCCTTGGATTGAGCAGGCGTTGGTTTAAATCCAGCCATTCAACTATTTATTTTAAAATCAACGATTCGGAATTGCTCTTCTGGATTAAAAAGTAATTCAACAGCTTGTTGACCCAATTTGCGGGGTTGTAAGTCAACCTTCTCTTCTTGATTAATTAACATCCCCATCAACCGACTATTGTTAAAACAAATAGTTGGTAAATTAAATTCTTGTAGTTGCCGTATTAATCGTACCAGCAACAAGTCATCAACACAAACAATTGAATCGATTTGCGGATGTTGTTTAATAAAATCTTTAACTGCGGTCCCCGTTGGTGAATATCGCCAGCTAAGAGCAGGAAGGTGATGATTTTGCATACTCTGCTCATAACCTTGATGCCTATCCTGTTCAAATACCCAATTACTTGCAGATTGAAGAAAGACGGGGTGACTAGCCTCCTGATGATCCATCAGATAATCAGTCGCCGCTTGCCCTGCCGCTACGTTATCATTGTCGACAAAGCGATCTTGGGCCTTGTCTGGATGACCGATTACCACAAAATTAAGGTTATTTTGGCGCAGGTAATTAGTAATGGGGTCATCTTTAACCGTATAAAGTACTAAAAAGTTATGCACCTTGGACTGTTCGACCATCGATTTTACGCTTTGCAAAAGGTCGGTCGTAGTTGGCGCAATTGCCACAACCATTTCATAGTGAATCGGCTTTAATGCCATGCTAATTCCCCGTAATAAGTCAATATGAAACGGATTGGCAGGCGCAGTATCACTGGTTACTGGAAAAATAATTCCGACCATGTTTGACTCGCCCCGTGTTAAGTTCTGTGCATTGTAATTTGGTTGATATCCCATCTCTTTAGCAATCGTCGCTATTTGTTGTCGTGTTTTTTCACTAATTCGTGGATTATGGTTTAAAGCTCGAGAAGCAGTCGAAACCGATACCCCTGCTTTCTGTGCAATATCCTTAATTGTCGCCAACTAAATTTTCTTAAGCAGAACCGCTTCACCCATTCCGCCCCCGACACACAGCGAAGCAATGCCGAGTTCATGATTATCCCAATGCATTTCATTAATCATCGTGACGATAATTCGCGCGCCTGAACACCCAACTGGATGGCCTAACGCAATTGCTCCACCCCAAGGATTGACAGCACTAGGATCAAGATGAAGCAAGTCCTGACAGACAAGGGCTTGGGTCGCAAACGCTTCATTAATTTCGTAAGTATCCACGTCATCCGCCGCCATCTGCTGATTTTTTAAGAGCTTATTGATTGCATAATATGGTCCCAGACCCATCAATGCTGGATCAAGACCAACAACTGTAGATCCTTGCCACTCAGCCAATGGAGTTAATCCTAATTGATTGACTGCACTTTCAGAAGCAAGAACCAAAGCAGCTCCCCCATCATTAATTCCCGAGGCATTTCCTGCAGTCACACTTCCGTCAGATTTAAAAGCTGGTTTTAATTTTGCTAAAGCCACTAGGGAAGTATCTGGTCGTGGTGCTTCGTCAACCTTTACAGTTACAGTGGTTCGTTTCTGCTTAACTTCAACGGGCACAATTTCTGAATCGAAATAGCCTGCTTTTTGAGCTTTTACTGCACGTTGATGGCTCAACAAAGCAAATTCGTCTTGCTGGCGACGAGTAATCTGATACTTATCATTGATATTTTCAGCAGTAATTCCCATTGGATAACCGCCATAAACGTCATTTAAAGCATCACTTTGCATTGCATCAAGTAAGGTTCCATTCCCAAACCGATAACCATTCCGTGCTTTAGGAAGAACATATGGGGCTTGGGACATACTTTCCATCCCCCCAGCAACAATTACATTAGCCTGTCCTGCACGAATTAAACTTGCTGCCAGGTTAACACTGGACATTCCCGACGCACAGACGTCATTAATCGTTATTGCCGGAACCTGCTCACCTAAGCCAGCGGCCATTGATGCTTGACGAGCTGGATTTTGTCCCGTTCCTGCTTGAATAACATTCCCCATTAATACTTGGTCAATATCGTTTCCGCTGAGCTTTGCCTTTTCAACAGCCGCTTTAATTGCAATCGCTCCTAATTCAACTGCAGACTTTGAAGCTAACTGACCGTTAAACTTACCGATTGGTGTTCGCTGAGCAGCAACAATGTAAACCTTCTCCATGCGTTAGTGTAAGATTTTCATAGGTTGGATGAATAATTCATCTGGTCGTGGAAATCTTTTTTGTAGACCAATTTACTTATTTACAAAAAAAGAAAAGACCAGTAGCCTTTAGTGTGTCGAATACTAAGCATTGGAGCAGTACAAGGAATAATTCCGATTAACACGGCCACAAGTAGACCAATGGGACAACTTTTTAAGGCACTAACCCACTAAAACTGTATATTTAAAGGCTACCTATGAAAACTTGACAGATACATATTTTTAGCCAAATAATCGTGCCCAGAATCCCTTCTTTTGTTCTTTAACAGGCGATTCTGTAACTTTTTCAGCTGTATTCGTAGTTAACGTTTCCTCATTTGCTTCGTTTCCCGCACTATCTTCAGCATATGGGTTGCGTTCACCAATCCATTTAAAGAATTCATCAGCTTTAATTTCCACAAATTTGCCACGCTTGCCATTGATACCATCCACACAGAGTTCAATTGGCAGTGCATTCCGGTACTTTTCAATACTATCGGCAGTAAAACCATTGAAAGTATTAAGCTTCGAGATATCAAATAACAAGCTATGATCTTGTTGCCGATATTTAAAGTCTTCTTCCTGTGTTAGGTAAAGTTTAGCCCACCGGTTACGCGAACTTTCCTTAAAGTCATCACAGATTTCATCCGCAAAGTAAGGAGGTACTTCCATATCCGCCATTTGATAGTAATCGCGGAAAATCTTACGGGTATTTGCTAAGAAGTCAAGTTTACCAGTCTTTTCATCGAATGCGCGCCATGGCGTTTCATCGTCCTCTAGTAAGCTTGCCATCCGCATTACAAAGTCCTTAAACAGCGTATTATTTAAGGTTTGTCGTACATTATAGATATATTTATTGGCTTCACCTTTTTGCTGGTCATCGATAACCTTATCAATTTGGAGATAATAAGTTCGCCGTGCAGTTTCACGTAGCATAGTAAAACCAGAATCATAGTTAGTTGTTCCGATTAATGGCGCAATTGCATGTGGATTGTTAACCAATTCATTCATCGTATCAACAACTAAGTGTCGACTATATTGATCTTGTTGGAAGAAGTATGGTTCAATCTCATCCATTAAAACGGGGTATGAACTTCCAAGCTTCATGTAGTGCTCAATTGCATCAACAGTTTTTGCTTTTTTCTGCGGTGTATCTGTAGGATAGATAGTCCCAAAATCAATTAATGACCGATCAGTGTTCCATGTCAATTGATTAATAATCCGTAATAGGGTTGACTTTCCAGAACCAGCAGTTGCTCCTAGAATCAAGAAGTTAGGAATATCATTCCCATCTTCAGGATTCAAACTAGCTTTCGCACGAATTTCCCATAAAAATGGTGCCGTAAAACTATATAAAATAGCTTCATAGAATCGCTTGCCATAATCATCATTGTAGTCAACAACGTATTGCTGATACCCTTTTAATACCGCATCAATACTCTTTAAGCCATCACGAATTTGACTAATAGTCGCAATCTTTCCAAATTGAATTGGGTGCGTGCCTGTATCATTCGGTACGTACAGGCCACTATTATTGTTAACCAGATTTCTTTCCATCGGACGATCATATAAGAACGTTGTATACTTCTTCTCTGCTGACCGTTGTTGTGGTGTCATACCGCTAATCAAAGCATCCTGAACTTGTTTAAAAATCTTTTCGCGCGATTTCAATTTTGGCTTAGCTGCTCGTGGCGATACAGCTGTTTTTTGCAAAGTGTAAATTGTATCGTGTTGTTGAATTTGTCGTTCTGCTTCTTCTTTATCTTGAGAGCGGTTAGTCGTAATATCTCGCATCGACTTAGTAATCATTGCGGGAATTTTATTTTCATCAATTTGTTTTTGAACGTCATGACTAATCAAGTCGGTCATATCTGCCGCTGCGATTTGATCGGTAACTTCATTATCAAGAATTACAACCGCATTCTTAGTTCCTTTAGTATCTTTCAAGCTCTCATCAATTTGATTTTGTGCTGCATTTAAAAGATTTTCAGTAAAAAATGGTCGTAATACTGGCTTGATATCATTCTTATAGTGGTTATCAAGATTTTGAAATAGCCGAATGTCATCATCAAAGACTAATATTTCTTCATATTGGTTACGCTCTTTATCAAATGAAGCACTGTCCAAGTTAAGACTTCCCAAAATCACACGAGTATCATGGGTCTCGGAATTACTTAGGAGGTAAAAACGTGAATGGATAGCCTGAGTTGGTGCAATTGCAACTTGAAAAAGATTGTTCAATACGTTTGCTTGATTGTCGCTAGTTAATGCTTCAAAGACTTTAGCAGGCTTTTTATTAGCAGCAGATAGCAATGCATTGGTTAAAGCTACCTTAGTGATCACTTCATCACCAGTTTTAGCTTCATAATTTTCAGGGCTGCTCAGTGCAACTTCGACTTTAATGAATCGACTTAGATACTGATTAATAAAGTCGGCAGTCACGTTACCAGTAACTGCTGTTAAACGATTGAACTTATTAGCATCAAAAAGCTGGCTAATCTTTAATGGTGGAGTATCCTGACCATTAAAAACAATATGAATCTTTTTTAGATCTAAATCTGTCATTTATTTATTATTAATTTTTTGTGCCCTTTGTTTCGGATTGTGTTTCAAATTTTCAAGCCGATTTACCAAGGGTTTTGCATATTTTATGTAGAGTGGATTACTAAGGAGCCAGTTGTGAAAACGTGGTGAAATTTTAGTAATACACCATATTGTGAGGAGGAAGAATGGAACCTGGGGAATAACAGGGAGAAGCATCCCAATTATACCACCGACGAATAAAATACTCCCTAACAAGATCCATCCAAGTTTTAATACTAATTTTAAGATCATTTACTGTGTGGTACTTTTTTCCATATCGGTAACTTGAGAGCCAATAAAAAGCAACAATAGTAAAAAGAAAATTATTCCTAGATCACGATAACGGGTAATAAGACGATGTCGTAAATATAAAAGTGTCATTACTGCAATCAAGAGTGCAAAAATGATAATAGCAACCCCTTTTTTCATCTACTTCATTAAATTAACCTGATGATTAACAACATATGCTCGTGTAAGGGTATAATTATCCCCTGTTTGACTTAAATTGACACGGTAATCACGATCTTCAATTCGGACAAGAATCCCATCCGTTAAAGTTGTGGAGTTAACAACTACTTTTTGCGGAGAAACATTATGGTCCCGAGCGACTGCCTTAATAAAGGGAATCATTTATTCTAAAATTCCTCTCTTGACTTTAGCAACTTCATAAATCCCATGACCACGAAGACGAAACATAAGGTCATTAGCACTAATTCCTGCACGCATACAATTCTCTACTAATACTTTGCCATTCTGAATTAATATTTGTGGTCGTCCATCAATGATTCTTCTTACCCAAATATTATGATCCTTTGCAAACTTTACAATAAATACAATTAATGTCCAAATCAAGAGTACCATTATAAACTCAAGGACAGAAATATCACTATTGTAGATAATTCCGCCAATAATCCCACCTAAAACATAATTTTGGACTTGATCAATGGCAGAAGTTGGCGCAAGATTCCCTTTTCCCAATAAATTAATCTGAAGAATCAAACATAGCATACCAAGAACAAACTTTATAATGATTAACGAATAGGTATCCATTTAAGCTTTTGGATATGGTATTAAAGTTAATTTGCCATTAATATATTCGCCAAGATAGATATCATCAACACTGCCATATCCTGCTTTATGGATTTGTTCAAATACCCACTGTTCATCATGATGGATCAATTCCATTACGTCAATATTGATCTGTCCATCATTAATTAGTGGGAAGCGAACATTAGCTTCATCATTTTCGATGATCACTTAATTCCTTCCCCATAAAATGTTAGCGATATTGTTTAAAATTTTTGTGCGGCGATGTAATTGAAAATGAGTAGTTTTTGGATATACTTTTTGATGATACCTAATCGATGGATGAGCTTTAATTAATGATTTTAACATTTCCGATTGGATATGCGGAACAGCTCCATCAGTTGTTTTACTGCCTTCTTCACTACCCATTAAATTATAAATTTCAACTGGATAATTTAATTGCCAATTTTTCATCTCTAAAAATAATTGGTGAAAATTCTTGTCTGTCGATTTATTAACTAAATGATAGCGATATTTTAACTGATCGCTAAGACTTTCTTCAACTGGTACCCCTAAAAAGACTACTTTATTTAACCGCATATGATCTTGAAGATATTTTGAACCCATATAAGCATGAATGAATTCTGTGCCTCCATATGAGTGGGCAACAACATTAATTTTCTGCATATGGTAGTGTTTCTGCAAATAGTTCAAAACAGTCGTCAGTTGCTTGATTTGTGGATGGTAAGTACCATTATAGTTCCAAGCAAATAAAACTTGAATTAAGGCATTCTTTTGCCCATGAAAGTCTCCTTCAGTCCAGATACGTCTGTTAGGGGCAACCCAGATCATTAAAACTTTTTGTGCAATGTTTTTCTGCTGATAGTACTTAATCATCTTATTATAAGTAACCGTACTTCCGCCCCAACCAGGAATAAGTAACGTAGGAACAGAAGAATACTCTATTTTATCTTGGTAATTTTGTGGTGATAAGGGTTGTCCAGGTGTTCCTCGTAGTAAGAAACCCTGAATACCAAAAGCAAGAAGAATTAGGCTACCAATACTAATTCCGGCAATTTTTAAAGATTTTTTCATTTAATCTTTTCTGAGAGCTGTGTTAATTAATTGCTTGGCTGCCTTTGAAACTGAAATACCTTTTTTATCTGCATACTCTTTTAATTGTTGGTATATAGCTAAGTCATCCGGCCCACGCCATATAATTCCTGTTACTTGACCATGTTCTTTATTCATTTAATATACTCCACCATCGTAGAAATTGTAAGATGGTTTATTAAAATCGTAATTAGGAAGTTCCGACATTTTAATGAAATTATCTGCAATTCCCCAACTCATTAAATTAATTGGTTTACCAAAGTCTTCATCAGGAATCACTACCATAATATATTTACCTAGTGCGCGTGCCATTCCTAATTCAACACCCATTCCTACATCTTCTTCTTCAGGAATGTAGACTGCTAAAAGCATATCAGAAGTTGAAACACCTACTCGATCACCATTGTAAGTTGCTGTACTCCATTCGCGATCTTGCAAAAGCTCTGGATGTTCATCAACACGTAATCCTTTATATTGATGTTGTAATGGCACATAAGAATTCTCTACATCTACTGTAGGGTTATCCTTAATTGCATTCATTGCATCCTCATAAGCTTTATTTTGCTTGTCAGTAAACCACCCGGCACAGAAATATACTGTCTTACTTTTTTGATTTGTCATTTAACGGTTAATAAATTGATATTCAATCTCTGATAATAGACCAGTATGATTATTATCGTATCTTGTAACTTTATCAGCAACTTTTAGTAGGTCATCAGTAGCATTTTTCATTGCATATCCATAACCAACTTCTGATAACATCTCAATATCGTTTGAAGTATCTCCAAAAGCAACTACTTGATCTAGAGTTCCGTTCAAGTAATTTTCAACTAGTCTTTTTAATCCCAAGGCTTTATTTACGCCTGCCGGCAGGATATCAATGCCATAAGCTCCACTATAAGTCGCTTGAATTAAGTTTGGAAACTGCTCATTTAATTGATTTACATATCCTTGGATAATAGTTTGGGATAATTTGCGTTTGGCCCAACCAATGTTTAAGTTATAAATTGGCTCAATGATTTTTTGAAGGTCAGAAAAATATGTGTGGTGGGGATAAAAAGGGACTGGAACATCGCGATACTGCTCGGCAAGGATTGTTTGTGTTTCGCCAGATAAAGATAGGATGTCAGGGCTAGGAAACGTATGCTTAATAAAAGCATAAAGTTGTTGCAACGTCGCAATTGAATGAGTCTTGCCGTATACAGATTTGCCGTTTATTATCAGTCGTCCGCCATTTTCTGCTATAAATTCTGTTACAAGTGGGCACGGTTGAAAAATCGTTGACAATGCATCGTAACTATTCCCACTTGCAATAATAAAGTGATAGTTTTGTCGTTGTAATAGTTCAATATCTTTATTTAAACGGTTAACGTCGAATTTATCATTATCATCTAGTAAGGTGCCATCAACATCGATCGCAATAAAACGGTATTTTCCCATTTAATTTGTAGAAGAATCTTGTGGCTTTTCTACAGTAGTTTTACTTTTAAGTTGTTTCCTTAACTGTGTATTTTCTTTTTGCAGTTGGTCAATCTTTTTTTGATACTTTTTTAATTCGTCCTTACTAACACGCGATGATTGTAATTCTTTTAATTGCTTATTAGTTTTGAGGTGATTAGAAAATGATAGCAAGTAAATAATAATAGCCCCAATAAGTAAACAGATAAAGATTAGCAGCACTAGTGGCATTTTTACTTGTGCTCCAAAAAGATTGACTACTACAGTTGCCGTATTTAATAGTGCAAAGATAGCGATTATGATCAGAATAACGATTGAAGCAATGGTTGTAGATTGCTTTTTCATTGCGTCCCCCGAGAGTCGAACTCGGATCATGAGGACCGAAATCTCATGTGCTATCCATTACACTAAGGACGCTTAAAATGGTATGAAATGGTGAAAGTTTGTAAAGCTGGGGAACATCGGCAATTTTTGTGCACCAAAAATAATCATTGCCGTAAACTTATTTGATTTAATTGAGTGTGCGGGTGCTTTCAATTATTTACCCTTCCTTTCGTACCAATCGTCAAGTAGCGACAAGGCTCTTTCTATCTGACGAGGATCTGTTTCATCCTTTTTCTTAGCATAATGATTTAATAATACAAAATTATTTTTCTTCCATACTCCATAAAATACTCTTTCTGGCATAGGTCGTAACTCCCATAGTTGATGCCTATAACCCTTTAATTTTTTTGCTTGTGGTGTATGTAACACAGGACCAAGAGCTTGTAACATCTTAATTTGATGGCGCATTTTTAAATAAATTGCTTTATCTTGCTTTTGTTTACTTTGCGAAATTTTCTCGAAATAATCACCAATTTCACTATTTCCATTTTTATCTTCGTAAAAAACTACTTCATACATCTACTTGGCTTCCATCAATGGAGAAATAGACAACTTGATTTGCAAACCTAATCCAGCAGCATATTTATTTAATGTAGGCAGCGTAGGGATTGAATCTAAATTCTCGATTTTAGCCAATTGAGGTTGTGTCATACCGATTTTTTTTGCAAATTTTGTTTGCGAAATGCCCTGTTTAATTCTTTGTACTTCTAAAAAAGACAAGGTATCAACAATCGATAATTCTTCTTTTGTTGCAGCCGTCTGATGCTTATCTATATCTTCCCATTTTCTCATCTATGGCCGGGTTAAATACTTATCTAAAAAGTCCATCACAATTTTAAATACCTGTGGTTGAAGGAATTTTACATCCATGTGACTTGCACCTTCAATTTCGTATAATTCAGTAGGAACGTTGTTTTCAACTAATGCATCATAAAGCTTTTCACTATCTTTGATTGGAACAACGACATCCTCCGTACCATGAAAGATAAGAAAGGGCGTAGAAGTAGAATTTACATACGTGAGGGGATTTGCAGCAGAATCAAGCTCGGGAGCGTTTTCAGGCTCAGCGCCAAGCAAATTACGGTAAACAAAATCAAAATCGTTTGATGCACTTCCTGTTTTAGCGGTTAAGGGATCAACTACACCATAAAAAGGAACCGCTACTTGAACATCACTGGAGTAATCTAAATTAGCACCTTTGTCGAATTGGTTAAGACCATTAGTAACACCTAACATACTTGCCATATGACCACCAGCTGATTCTCCCATCGCAATAAACCGATTAGGATCAGCTTGAAAGCGCTTGGCATTAGCTCTTATATAACGAGTAGCAGCCTTAGCATCTTCCAATTGCCCAGGAAACTGAACTTTATTGCTATCACGATATTCGACACCAACAACAATATAACCATGCCGAGCAAAATCAACCAAATTTGGCAGATGAACATTGTGATCAGTATCCATCCAGCCGCCACCAGCAAACCAAAAAATTACTGGGTAACGTGTATCATCATTAGTTTGAAAATGCCGAATGACTGAAAGCTTCAAATCTCGCGTTGTATTACCAAGCCATCCAGGAACTTGCGTATACGTAATATCTGAATCTAGCCATAAACCGTCACGTACTTGATCAACTTTAAGCGTATGTTTCATTTATTTAGTTGTATCTTTTACTTTTTTCAAGGCTTCTAAAAATACTTCATAAGGTTGTGCACCAGTGATTGAATACTTATTATTAATCACAAATAGCGGTGCACTTGGCATTCCAATCATAAATGCGCGCCGTTCATTTTTTCGAACTTCATCTTCATACTGATTAGATTCAAGAACCTTTTTAACATCAGCAACAGGTAGTCCGATTTCATTCATTGCAACAGTTAGAGCTTCATAGTCCGCGATTGATTCATTATCATTAAAATAAAGTTGATAAAGACGTTTAACAGCCTTATTAAGTAATGCTTGGTCATTTAAACTCTCAATGTATTTTATTAAGCGATGAGCAGCTAATGTATTAACAGGAATCGCATTTTCCATCTTAATTGGTAAATCAATATCGGCAGCAAGTTGATCAATTTTATGTATTTGTGTAACAGCTTCTTGCTTAGTTAGTTGATGAGTTTTTGCATAATATTCTGTCATTGATAAATTAGTTGTTGTTGGCAACGTTGGATCTAGTTGAAATGACATAAATTTTAATGGTGTCTGATCGGCAATCTTTAATTCTTTAAGCGCCCGTTGTAATTGTGTAATTCCCATATAGCAATATGGGCACGCAATATCAGCCCAGTATTGAATTTCCATTTATTCACATCGTAACATAATATGCCAGACAAAGAAGCCGACTCCAATAATTAACGCCAACCATGCCCATAGTTGCAATGGAAGATAGATAGTACACGTTAACAAGCCTAAAAACCAACTGATTAGCATCATCTAAATCGAGTAGGAGATAATTGATTAGTTCGATTATCGACCTCTCACACCACCGTACGTACGGTTCCGTATACGGCGGTTCGACAACTTAATCACATTGAATTGACTGGAGCGTCTTGGACATATTCATTCAGCTTCAAATAAACTGCCTGATTTCACCAAATTCTGCTCGATTTCTGTTAAAATATCCATTGTTCAGCTTCAAATAAACTGCCTGATTTCACCAAATTCTGCTCGATTTCTGTTAAAATATCCATGAGGAAAGACCTGCCTTTGCTTAGTATTCGACACACTAAAGGCTACTGGTCTTTTCTTTTTTGTAAATAAGTAAATTGGTCTACAAAAAAGATTTCCACGACCAGATGAATTATTCATCCAACCTATGAAAATCTTACACTAACGCTTAATTCGTGTTCACTTGCGTTACTGCCCCTGTTGCATAATTTATACTAATATTGTTTTGCACATTGGGGACGAATACATTGTATTGCAAACTGCCATCCTTTGACTTGGCCTCAATATGGGCACCCGAAGGCACTAAATTATTACCATCATATACGTCAGTTACCCGGTAACGAACTTGTTTATTTTGATCCAGAGCTTTTCGCACTAAGCCTTCATAGTAGTTCTGCCCGGTTGATGTACTGCTTCGAGCTTCGTTGGCCCAAGCAGTTTGAGTTGCAATATTAGCGGGATTTGACTCTGAAGCATCAAAACCACGGATACCACCTACTAATGCATATCCTAGTAAGTGTCCGCGATCATAAGCATGGGAGATACCACCTTTTAAGTTATGGGCTTGTAAAAATCCAGCTGGCTTCCAATTAGTGGCTCCATTCCCAGTTTCGTTTCGATTACGGTATTGCCGTGTTGTTCGATTGAGCCACGCGTCACCTTGCCATGCTCGTCCACGCGAATCACGTCGATTAACAGCGTATGGCGCATTATTAATATTTGCGTTTAGTGCCGTCTGATTGTTATTTAAAATAAACGCTCCGTAACCATTCCATTTTATATCAGATGTTCCTAACTGCTGACGAACGCCATTAGAAAGAACACCCGTAGCCTGCTCTTGGGTTGGCGGCGTAAAAGAAGATGATCGATTATTATTGCTGGAATGGCGCCAAGACGCTACTCGCTGGATTCCCTGTGGTAAGGTACTTCCCTTGTCAGATGGCTGGGAAAAACTACCAATGCCGAGAACCGCTACTAAAGCTAAAAGTAAATACTGGGTCTTTTTATTGAATCGAAATCGCATTTATGCTAATTTATCTTGGCGCTGAGTTCTTAACTTGTAGATAATGCTCATAATAACTAAGAAGACTGCCCCAACACTGACTGAAATCCGTGTATCTGGGTTAAAGAACATAAATAGTAAGATAACACTTAGCGCAATCAAGCTAAAGTAGTTATATGCTGGATAAAATGGCATCTTGAATGGGTGATCCTTTAATTCAGCCGGATTGTGACGCCGGAAGTTTAATTCTGAAATCAAAATAATAAACCATGGTACCATTCCGGGAAGGACACTTGAACTATATACAATCACGAAGATATTAGCAGAGGCTGCATTAAACATTGATAGAAGCATGTTAACAATAAAGCCAAGGAAAATCCAGAATGAAATTGTTAAGATCGCAACATTTGGTACAACCCGCTTTGACAATTTACTAAAGACCTTAGGAACCTCACCATCAACTGAAAGCTTGAAAAGCATCCGACTAGCACTATAGATTCCTGAGTTGGCACCGGACAATGCAGCAGTCAAAACAACAAAGTTAATGATTCCAGCTGCTCCAGTAATACCAACTTTAGTAAATGTCTCAACGAATGGTGATCCAACTGCTTTTAATTCGTCCCATGGATAAATGGAAACGATAACGAAAATTGCCCCAATATAGAAAATTAAAATCCGCCAAATAACAGATTTAACTGACTCAACAATTGCATGGCGTGGTGAAGCGGCTTCACCAGCAGTAATACCAAGTAATTCAATTCCTTGATAGGATCCAGCAATCACAGATAGTGAGAACATGAATCCCATGAATCCACCAGTAAAGAATCCACCATGTGACCATAAATTGGAAATTCCAACCGGATGCCAATTGTTACCCAACCCAAGGACAATTACTAACAATCCAAGAATGATCATAACAATAATTGTAACAACTTTAATCATCGCAAACCAGAATTCCAACCGGCCATATGCCTTAGCAGATGCAAGGTTCGCAAGCGTCAAGATAATGATCATTACTAACCCAGAAATCCAGTCTGGCAAGTTAGGCCACCAATAATTAAGGTATTGACTCATGGCGATAATATCCGAGATACCAACAATGATAAACTGAAAGACGTTACTCCACTTTGTCAGGTATCCAGCTAAGGGATGAATATATTTAGACCCATAGTCCGCAAAGGAACCAGTTCCTGGACTGATATAGATCATTTCCCCTAACGCACGCATAACACCATACAGGACTAAACCTACAAAGGCATATGCTAATAGGACAGAAGGACCAGTCCATTTAATAGTTGATGTGGCTCCCATGAAAAGACCACTACCAATTGTCCCACCAATTGCAATCATTTCCATTTGTCCGGGAGTCATTGTCCGATTTAATTTAACTTCATTTTTCTGATTATCCATTTATTTCTTTTTGTGCGCTCTATTTAGCAAAAAAAGACTCATCCCCGCGACCGTTACCGTTATTCCCAAGCCAAGAAAAGTCGTTAAATTATCAGTCTCATTTCCTGTCTGTGGAAGTATTTGCTGGTCAGAATTATCGTTTTTATGTGAATCCCGATGTGAACGATTTAGTCGATTATTAATACCTGCTATCCGTTGGTGCACATTTTGCTGCTTTCTTGTATTATTTACCTCCTCATAATTTTCCGTAACCTGATTATCATCCTCCAGATCTTCTTTCATGGGGTAATTATCCTGTGAATCTTGCTTTTCCTCTTTTTTATTCTCCTTTGCTTGCCCCTCCTTTTGCTTTTCTGCTAACGTATTTTCTTTGCTGTCTTTTTTTGGCCCTTCATTTTTATTGAGAGGCTGATAATAAACATTTATCGTATTTTTTAATTGCGATAGATCCTCTATTTCTGTAACAGTTGGAATCTTATCTATTGATGGTTTAAAACCAGCTTGGTCAGGGATATTAACTTCCTCAAAAGGTTCAATAATCCAAATTGCCTTTTTGGTTGGATCATTCAGTACTTCACGGTAAGCATAAGACACTTGTTCCACTTTTTTAACCTCATTTAGGAGATGAAAATAAATTACACGTTTGATTTGGACACGTTCTTTCTGGTTATTTGCGTTAGATACGGGCTGCGTAATTGGTTCTTGGAGTACCGCTAGAACTGGTGGTGTATTTAACGATAGCGAAAGGATCGTTGACGCTGTCGTTAAGCCTACTAAGCAAGTGTTTCGCAATACATGAAGGTGGTTTAAATGGTTCATTTATAGTGAATGGATAACCTGTTCAATATCATCCACAATTTGTTTAGGGGTTAAGTGATACCATTCATATAGTACTTCGGTAGGAACATTATCCGCAAATTCCCGTGGTGCTCCAAAGTTCAAAACTTTCATTCCCTTTGGTCCATAGTAACGAGCAATTGTCTCCCCGAAGCCCCCGCTAAGGACCCCATCCTCTAGTGTAACAACTACATCGTGATTTTCTGCTAGGTGATGGAGGACATCTGAATCGATTCCAGTTACCGACTTTGGATTGATCAATGTAGCATCAATGTTAAGCTTATCTTGGAGTTCCTTCCTTACCTTTTCACCAAGTTCCCAGAAGTCACCAACTGCCATAATTGCAACTTCACTTCCGCGATGAGCAATATCGTACTTGATCGTACTGTAGTCATCTTGTGTTGGTGTCCCGTGAAGAAGAGGCTTTTCTGGTTGCCGAATCACAACTGGTTCATCAGTTTGATTGATTGCCCATCGTAACATCGAAATCATTTCTTCGACGTTTGTTGGTGCTAAGTATTCAATGTTTGGCAAATCACTAATCATTGAAATATCGAATGTTCCTTGATGAGTAGCAGAACTTTCTGAAATTGACCCGCCTCGCACAATCATTACAACCGGAGCATCATTTAATGCCATATCATGAATCAATTGATCATATGCTCGTTGCAGGAAGGTACTATTTTGAAATACAACAGGGCGTGCACCTGCTTGCGCCATTGCAACAGCAGTCGTAATTGAATCCTGTTCAGCAATCCCAACATCATAATAACGATCTGGGTGCTTAGCCTTAAACTTGCCAAGATCAAACGTACCAGGAATTCCAGCATTAATAGCAACAACTGGCTTATCCGCTGCAATTTGCTTATCCAATTCAGCAAGGACAGCATCGCTATATGATTCTCCACTTACTTTAACCTTATCTTCACCAGTCTTTAAGTCAAATGGAGTGCGCCAATGATACTTCATCTTTTCTTCAACAGCAGGCTCATACCCCTTCCCTTTTAAGGTGTTAACATGAAGGACGATTGGATGATCAATATCCTTGATTTCCTTAAAGGTGTCGATCATCGTCTGCAAATCATTGCCATCTGCAACGTACTTGTAATCGAGCCCCACAAACTTAAAAATATTATTGGGAGATTCACCATTGGTATCCCGTAGTTCTTTTAGTCCCTTGTATAGACCACCTTGATTTTCGTCAATTGACATTTGATTATCATTAACGAGAATAATCAAGTTAGAATTAAGCTTAGCAGCATTGTTTAATCCTTCAAAAGCTAATCCGCCACTTAAGGATCCATCCCCAATTACTGCCATAACATTATTATGCGATTGAGGCTTTATCAAATCACGCGCTTGAGCCATCCCCACTGCAAGGGAAATTGACGTTGAAGTATGACCGATCTCAAAAAAGTCATGAACGCTTTCTTCTGGGGATGTAAATCCGGTAATATCTTCATAATGATCAGGGTCAAGAAAACCTAACTTTCGACCTGTCAGCATTTTATGGGCATAGCTCTGGTGTGAAACATCCCAAATAACTTTATCATGGGGCGAATCAAAGACATAGTGAAAAGCAATTGTTAGCTCCATTACGCCAAGATTAGGGCCCACGTGTCCACCAATTTTTGCGTCACGTTCAAGAACAAGTTGACGCATTTCTGTTGCTAATTGTTTTAATTCGTCAAGTGACATGTCCTTAATATCGCTTGGTTCATTAACTTCATTTAAGAGGTAATCAGGATGCAGATTCATTTATTGTTCCTCCTTTGGTAGCGTAAACCCAGCCTTCTCAAAAAGGGAGGTAAGAGAATGTCGTAAAAGCGGATCATGAGCGTAAAGATAAGTTCCATATACACCACGTTTAAATAAAACGTTCAAAGAATTCATAATCATTCTTTTTTCTAAACTCTTAATTTCAGCTGGATCAGTTAGGTCGTCACGTTTTTTGAATGCTTCAACATCTGTATAACGATCTAAATTTACTTGAAGTTGGTTTGTTTGAGGCGTTTGGCTAATTGGTGGCCCAATAATAATGCCGGTGTAATTTAAGTCAAACCCCTGGCAGGTATAGATTGAGCCAACTTCACCAATGGTTTGAGGCAATTCTGCCCAGGGGGTAACTGTATAGTTATATTGATCCCACGGCATTTTAAATCTGCCTTCCTCAATGTAGTGTTTACCACCATCGAGCGTTGACGGATATCCAGACGTTGACAGGATGCGGGAAAGTCCTACTTCTTTATTACGTTGGACAATTGCTTTCCTCATTTCCTCGGCATCACTGTAAATGCGAAAATCATAATGATCACGGGCGGATGCTGGTAAAACAGTTAATTTATAGTTAGTAAATTCATTAAACCACTTAACTAATTCATCGCTCGCATTCATACGAAACATGTGGGTCAAATGGTAATCTTTATGGGGATATTGGTTCGTAATTGCCTGAAGTCGTTCAGGGGTCCAGAGACTTTTCATTCGTAAGACTTGGTATTGATCAAAGACAATTATGACAACTTTAGCACGTTTAATAATCTCGACAAGCTGATTATCATGGTAAAAATTATTATAATGATCGGGTTTGGATAATAAAAGATGAGCTTCATCAATAACAGCAACATCAATGGTTTGGTTTCGCTTATCCAATTGATTAATTAATGAAGTTGGCCGAGCGAAGTCCTTTTTATATAACTCTTTTATTGGCCCAGCAATCTCTTTATAGACTTTCAGAATTTCTGGATGGTTAACAAGAAAATAATTATTAGTATGATAAAGAACGGAATTTTGTTGTGTCCGTGCTTCTTTTTGAATGCGAACGAATAATTGTGATAAGATTACGCTTTTTCCAGTCCCAGCATCTCCGTAGACTGTATATATTGCAGGATGATTTTGTGTTAGATGGTGTTTAGTAAATGAAATAATATCATTGACGAGTTGTTCTTGCTCTGTCGTTAATTTTTTAAATGGTGAAATTTTGTTAGTTGCAGCGTTGTCTATATTTTTCATTTATTTTGTTGCTGCTTTTTCTTCATGGTTTTGCCAGATTTTGCGAACGAGTAAATAACAGCCAATTAGAATTAAAATAGCGATTGCGACACCGATCAGTCGTCTAATGTTGCCTTTGAAAATAGCATCCCCACCAAAGGCATAGAGAAAGGAGGTCGGTGCCATTCCCACGGTTACCATCGCCAAGTAGTGTTTCCGACTCACATTTAAACGGGCACCAGCGTAGTTTACAAGTACACTAGGGATAACCGGAATCATAAAGCCGATTGTAAGTGCAATTAACGGATGCTTTTGCTGCAAGAGGTAATGAAGGATCTTATTTTTCTTTACCCGTTTGGAGAGGTTAATTTTACGAATTATACTCATTACAGTAGAGTTTCCTAAAATGTTTCCAACCCAATTAATCAGAAAACCAACAATTGGTCCATAACATAACCCGGCAAAGATACAAACAACGGAATTTGACATTCCCGGAATCGCATTTAGGATACCGATTAAAGCTACAAGAAGAAAGATATCTGTAAAACCATGACTTCTAATCATATGGAGAAGCTTAGCCTTATTATGGGCATTAAAGTCTAGTAGTAGGTCAATTTCTGGCTTATATGTTCGATAAATGAAGTAGAGAACGATGACGGCGAGGATAATTGCGCCAACGATCAGCCATGTTTTACTTAATTTACGCTCTTTCATTTAATTAAATCTTGACCAATATTCTGCCAAATACTTGCTGGTTAAACTTTCTGGTTTTTGAATAAGGGCTAACGGATTACCCTGAGCCACAATTTCCCCACCATTGCTGCCACCGCGCGGACCCATATCAAGCATATAATCTGCGTTAATAATCAAATTTAAGTCATGAGTAATAGTAATGATTGTCGCTCTCCGATCAAGTAATTGCTGCATTACCGCTAAAAGGGTTTTAACATCAAGGGGATGCAAGCCAATAGTCGGTTCATCAAATACAAACAACGTTTCGCTTTGATTATGATTAAGGTGTTTAACAAGTTTTAAGCGTTGCGCCTCACCACCAGAAAGACTAGGCGTACTTTCGCCTAAGTGCAGATATCCTAGGCCTACTTCATCTAATAATTGAAGTTCACGAGCAATTTTCGGAACTTCCTTAAATACACTCATCGCTGCCCGAACATCTAATTTTAAGAGATCAACAATTGAATATCCCTGCCACTTAACTTTTTGAACTTCTTCATTGTATCGACTTCCCCCACATGTTGGACAAGTCTGTTGCATATCTGGCAAGAATTGAATATCAAGAGTTACGACCCCCGCGCCCCCACACGTTGGACATGCTCCCTGCTTATTATTATAAGAAAAGTAAGAAGGTGTATAGTGTTTCTCTTTGGCTAAGGGCTGGGCTGCAAATAACTTCCGCAGATTATCCATAATACTGGTATAAGTTGCGACTGTTGACCGGTTAGTTTTACCGATTGGCGCTGCATCAACACTTACTACTTCTTTTAACGGACTTGACAATTTTCGAACTTGCGAAGGTAATTTAGCCCCACTTGCTTGAGCATGGATAGCAGGAACTAAACTATCAAGGATCAGACTTGTTTTACCAGCACCCGAAAAACCAGTGATAGCAGTCAGCCGATTAACCGGAATCTCTCCATAGACGTCTTTAAGATTGTAATAATCTTTTACTTCAAAGGTAATCTCTTGACTAGCTGGTTCGTTTGCTATGGGGCGACTTTTTAATACTGCTGTCCCATTTAAATAAGGACCAATTTTAGACTGAGGGTTGTCAGCAATTTGCGATGGTGTCCCCTCCGTAAGAATTTCTCCACCCTTTTCTCCAGAACCCGGGCCAATTTCAATAATCCAATCTGCTTCTTTGATAATATCAACATTGTGATCAACAACTACTAATGAATTACCTTGGGCCACTAATTCCTTAAATACATTTAAGAGGCCTGTAATATTGTCAGGATGTAAGCCGATGGAAGGTTCATCCAGAATATATAAGACACCGGTTGTTTGAGTTCGAAGAGTTCTTGCAAGCTGAATACGTTGTAATTCGCCTGTCGATAACGTATTCCCGTTTCGCGATAAAGTTAAATAATCAAGACCTAATTCCAATAATGGCCGTAAATTATCATCAAACTCTTTAAATAATGAAGTAGCCATCTTTTTCATATCTGAAGGAAGAGCAGCTAATACATCTTGCTTCCACTTGCTTAATTCCCCAAGCGTAAGATCACTAACTTGCGCAATATTTAAACCACCAGCTAATTGTTTTAATAATTCTGGTTTTAACCGTGTCCCATGGCAAACTGGGCACATTGAATAATGGAAAAATTCACTAATTCGTTTTTGCGCTCGTTCACTTTTACTACTCTTCGCAGATGCTAATACCGCTTCATGGGCGTTCTCGTATAAAGCATTAAAGTCATGAAAAACGCGGCCTGTTCCAGAGCGGAAGTCCATCTTAAACTTCTTTTGGGGACCATTTAAAACAAAATCTTTTTCTTTAGGGGTTAAATCTTTATATGGAACATGGATCCGGACACCTGCCTGTTCAGCAACACTCGGCATAAAGTTTCGTCCGGGCAAATGCCATGAAGCAACTGCCCCATCAGCTAAACTAAGATTTTCATCCCCAATAAGTTTACTTTCATCCAGTTCACGAACTTTTCCTGTTCCATGACATCGTAAGCAAGCTCCGTCAGAATTGAATGCAAAGTCTTCTGCTCCATAGGCATAAAACTTTGTGCCACAAGTAGGACAGGTTAATTGTCCCATCTCATTGCCGCTCTTACTCATTACCTCTGCGATTTCAAGGCTTGGTTTTAAACGATGCCCATTTGGACAGACCGGTTCGCCAAGCCGTGAAAAGATCAGCCTAATTACATTCAACATCTCACTCATTGTTCCAACGGTTGCTCGTTCAGATGGAATTGCGGGACGTTGCTTCAATGCTAGTGCTGAAGGAATATGTTTAACACTTGTAACATCGGCTTGAGCACCTAACTTTATCCGCCGTCTTGTGTAAGTAGAAAGCGCTTCTAAGTACCGGCGAGATCCCTCTTCATATAAAATCCCCATTGCTAATGAGCTTTTCCCAGAACCAGATAATCCCGAAATTGCGACAAATTTATGTAGGGGGATATTGATATCAATGTTCTTAAGGTTGTGGACTCTTCCACCTTTTACTTCAATTTGCGTTGGTAGTATGGTTTCTGTCACTCATATCATCATTCCACAGATGGCGGCAATAACTCCACCAAGATAACTTAAGCCGAAATAAAGAGCGAACATTCCCCATCGTTTTTCATCCATCATTGAAATTAGCTCAACATTGAAAGTCGAAAAAGTAGTATAACCTCCTAATAAGCCAATCCCAAATAATAGCATGATCGAGGAATTACTAGCAAAATTCTTGGTAAGAATGCCTAATAAAAAACTACCGGTGATATTAATAAATAGAGTTGCTAGGGGCCAATCAATTCTTAGCTTTTTCCACCAGCTTGTGATGATGTAACGAATGACGGCCCCAATTGCTGCTCCAAGCCCTACACTAATCATCTAATCATCTTGTCGCGGACCTCCGTATTTTCGTGCCAAAATAAAACCGAGCAGTGCCAAAGCCAAGCCGCCAAAAGAGCTCACAAGAAAATAACCGATGCTAGCAATTATACCTTGGCTTTCAAGCTTAACAATAGTTGTGGCTAAACTTGAAAATGTCGTAAAAGCGCCAATAAAACCAGTTCCTATCCCGGCATTTAGCCATGCTGCTAATAGTCCCCGCTCAATAAAATAATAAGTTATAAAAGCTAACAAAAATGAACCAATAAGGTTGGCATATAAAATCCCATCGCCGCCTAATAGGACACTAAGTTCATAACGGGTAATTCCGCCGAGGAAGCCGCCAATCGAGACACTCATTATTGTTTTTATATTCATTTATTTATTCTTATATACTGCAATTTCAATCAGATTATTATCTGGATCATAAACGTAAAGCGAGGTCATTTCGCCTTCCGCCCCTTGTTTTACAATTGGTCCAGCAATTATATCAATATAATAGCTATTAAGATGGTGAACAATATCGTCAATACTATCTCCGGCAACTAAACATAAGTCAGCAGAACCAATTGTCGGATCAGCTGCCTTTAAAGTAGTTGGTCGGTCAATTTTTTGTAAACGGATTAACTGATGCCCACACCGCATTGTAATTAAGTCATCATTACTTTGTTCTTTAATCACTGGCATATCAAATACTTCGTGATAAAAGCGCATTGATTGCTCTAAATCAGTTACAGTTAAAACAATGTGATCAATTCGTCGCATTTTCATACTTCTGTCTCGCTCATATTTCCTACGATTAGTCAAGAAAAATATTTAGAAAAGAAGAGTATACTAAACTAACCCGGTTCTTCTTCAAAAATCGAGAATTAGTGGTATATTAAAATTGTGAGGTGATTATGCCTTCACAGGGACCATTGAGTCCGTATACCGATAGTGGTATTTTTCATGGTGCTTAATCATGGATAAGAGACATTTCAGAGTTTTATTCATACAAGCTACCATGGCGACCTTGTTCATTTTGGGATGAGGTCGTTTTTCTTTTAAACGATACTTTGCCTTAGACTTCCTTCAGATTCCACCTCGCAGTGGACACCCTTGTCCTCAGCTCATGGTTCCGACTACTACGGCCCATAGCGGACTCTCACCGCCTAGCTAATACCCATGCCGGGCGCACACAAAAATCAATTTTTATTCAGCCCAACGTTTACCATTGATTCATCATTATGAATAAAGATAGCGCCACGGTTACCAGGACGCACTTCCCAGCCTGTGATTGGTTCACCATTGAAGAAGAGTCGCTTAGCCTCAATTTCACCCATTACCGATTGATCAGTGAAAACAGTCACACTGCTCAAATCAGTCTCTAATGGGTATCCAGTCCGAGGATCTAGTAAATGGTGATAACGACGACCATTTTTGATCAAAAATCGTTCATAAATCCCAGATGTAACTGCCGAACAAGCCGGTTCGCGGACAGTTGCCAAATTTTCACCTCGATGCAGTTGCGGATCCTGCACACCGATGATCCACTGCCCATCATCCCGCCGTGGCGACTTACCAACAAATAAGAGATTCCCCCCTAAGTCGATAATTCCCGCGGGAACTCCAGCTTCAATCCAAAGATCCCGAATACGGTCCGCAATATAGCCCTTCGCAATTCCGCCAAGGTCTAATTCCATCCCCGGCTCTTCTAAATATACCGTCCGTGCTTCTCGGTTCAGCAATACTTTATAAGGGTCGATCAACTTCAACCGCTCTTTGATCTCAGCATCACTTGGCACGTGCGCCCCTGCAAAACCGATTTTCCATAATTTTACTAACGGGCCAATCAAAGCGTTAAAGCCAAAGTTTTCACGACTATATTTCACTGCCAGCTCAATGAGGTCAAAAGTCGTTGGCGATACCATTTTCGGAGTTTTCCCTGCACCATGGTTCACCGACATCACTTCTGATTCATTACGGTTAACCGTTAATCGGTCCTCATAGTGGTCAATTAGGTCCATTGATTTCTTTAACAATGAAAAGTATTTGTTGCCAAAAATCGTTAAATTTATGCGAGTTCCGAGAGCGTGATGAGTCATCACATGCCGCTGCGCCATCAATTCATTATTCATCTAGTTTTCGGATGCACCTGTTGTAGCATCTGCCTCATCATCATTTGCGTCTACGCTGCCTGCATCTGATACGCCTGTTGTAGCGTCCGCATCAGTATCATCGTTTGTTGCTGGTGCTGGGGTTGTAACCACTTCACTAGCATTGTCGGTGTTATCATCATCACTTGATTCTGAAGCACCAGTTGATGCATCAACGCTGTCAGCTTCTTCACTGTTGTCATTAGCATCCTCATGCTTAGATGCACCAGTGTTACCATCAGTACTCCATGCACCATTTTCGAAGAGGTTAAGAATGTATTCCACACTACCAGTAAATTCGATGGTTCCAAGGTAATGACCATTAACATCACGTAAAGCGTAGTATTGAATCAATGAACGGTGACCATTCATCCATAATGGACGGGTAACAACGTCTTTTTCACCATTCCGGAAACTGTTAATAATCTTCATAACAACCGGAACAGCCAACGGTGGATGACATTCTTGAACAGTTTCCCCGAGAGAAGCTACATTCCGAACGTGTTCCCGATTTGGCTTGTCAGAGAACCATGCGAAATGGTCAGTACTGTCAATTAAGTCAATTTCAAATGGGATTGTACTGAAGATTTGTTGAACTTCTTTTAATGTCAACCGACCAGTAGGGAAATTAATGTAAGCTTCACTGATCGTTGGTTGTTTAACGGACATATCCAGTCCCTCCTTATTTGCATTTTCAAAGATTTGAATGTATTCCACAAAATGGGTAAAGCAGTTTTCAAGGTTATCACGTGCTTCGGCATTAATTAACCGACCGTCTTTGGAGAAGGAATGACTAGCATTACCAATCAGAACTTCATTTCCTGGTAATAGGTTAGCATCACAATCAGGAGAAACCAGAATCTGCCGCATTTGAACTTGAGATCTTGCAGAAGCTTGGCGTCCATAAGATACACCGACAACCATAACTGGCTTGCGTTTTAATACATCAGTCTTGTAAGAAAGCCATTCTACTGTACTCTTTAAGGCTGCTGGAATCCCATGGTCATATTCAGGAGTTGAGAAAATAACTCCGTCTGCAGCCTTAACTTTTTGCTTTAACTTCCATACCTCTGTTTGTTCAGAAAGAGGGGTATCAACGCTAAATGGTGGCAATTGGCTAATTTCAGCAATTTCAATATCAGCCATTTGACGGAAGTGCTTTTTCATGTATTTAAGCAAAATCCGGTTATATGAGAAATTGGCATTAGTTCCAACTAAAGCAAGGATTTTCATTTACTTCTTCGCCTCCTTCTTTTCAGCAACCATCCGATTGATTGCCTTGGCGTAGTGTTTGAATTCACGCATACATTTTTCTAAGAAATGAATAGTCGTTTCGTTAGTAATGTCACCATCTTTATCAATGATATGATCGGCATCACTCATAAAGAACTCTTCGTTTTGGAAAATATAAGCATTAACACCTGGTGAGATCAAAATATCTCGTAATTGAACTTGAGAACGGGATGAGCCTTGGTCATGGGTAGAAGCACCGATGATCATGACTGGCTTATTTTCTAATGGATGAACTTCATAGGAAAGCCATTCAATTACACACTTTAAAGCAGAGGTAACAGAGTGGTTGTATTCTGGGCTGGCAATAATAACAGCATCGGCGCTTGAAACACGACGATCAATATCAGCAACAACCTCAGGAATCTTTCCCTTATAATTTTCATTAAACATTGGCACTTGACGAATATCAATCACATCAATATCATCATCACTAAAATGACGGGCAATAAATTCTAATAACATCCGGTTGTATGAATGATTAGCATTTGACCCGGCAATTGCAGCAATTTTCAACTATTCTTTATTTCCGTTTCGTAATGATAATTTCACGACTGCCTCACAGCGTGCTGTTTGGGGCATCATGTCAATTGGTTGAATGTAGTCAACGTGATAGACACTAGTTAACCGCCGTAAATTACGGGCAAGAGAAGCCATACCACATGAGACGTAGGCAAACTTTCGCGGCTTAACTTTTAAGATTTGCTTGATTAATTGGTCATCTAACCCGGTTCGCGGAGGATCAACAACAAGGGCATCAAAGTTGAGTCCTTCTTTTTGCCAGCGGGGAAGAACTTCTTCTGCTTTGCCGACTTCATATTTAGCGTTAGTAATATTATTTAGCTTGGCATTTTCGTTAGCATCAGCCACCGCTTCGGGGATGATTTCCATTCCGCAAACAGATTTTACCCGCGATGCAAGTGAAAGGCCGATTGTCCCGATCCCGGCATATGCATCAATTAAGGTATCATCTTTGTCCAATTCAAGGGCTTTAGAAGCTTCTTCGTACAGCACTTCTGTTTGTTCAGGATTTAGTTGTAAGAATGAACGTGCTGAGAGTTTGAAATCGAGTCCCATCAAGCTTTCAAGGATTGAATCTTTTCCAGCGAGGTGGATCATTTTATCACCCCAAATTAAGGGTGTATCACCTGGGTTAACGTTTTGCATAACTGAAACAACTGCTGGTAGTTCTTTTTCAATGCGTTCAAGCAATTCGCGTTTGTGAGGAAGTTTAGCAGAATTAGTAATGAAGGTTAATTGGACTTCCCCAGTTGACCATGATTCACGGACTGCTAAGGTTTTGATGATACCGCTATTGTTCTTTTCATCATAAACTGGGATTTGCAAGTCTTCGATCATCTTCGTAACTGCTCGAACTGTCTCCATTGTACGGGGCATTTGAACAGCACAAGTCTCCATATCAACGAGGGTATGACTGTTTGGCTGGTAAAGACCGGCTGCTACTTTGCCATTGACCATTCGGATTTGAAACTGGGCCTTGTTACGGTAACCGTATTCTTCAGGGGCTGCAATAGTTGGGCGAACATCGTAATTACGGTAGCCGTATGGTTGAAACTTTTCGAGACTATCGATGATTACTTGCCGTTTAAACTTTAATTGTTGTTGGTAAGCGAGGTTTTCAAGTTCAAAACCACCAGCGATATCAGCGTACTCATCTCGTGGCGTTACCCGATCCCGACTCTTTTTCCGGATCCGGTGAATTTTAGCTTCAAGATAGCGTGGGAGAACGCGTGTAACTTCCGCGACTACGACTTCATTTGGCAGGGCACCAGGGACAAAACATACCTTGTGCTTATAGTAGCCGATTCCGTGCCCGTTAACGCCTAGGCGACGAATTGTGAGGGGGAATCGTTTCCCAACCCATACATCAACATCTTGTTCATGTTGTTTAGTTTGTGTCATCTAATGTTTCTTGCCTAGGAGTCTTACGCTATTTCGCGGTGTGATATGGATTGGAATAAATTGTGAGTCATCATCGTTCAATAGGCTCCTAACTGCGATGAGTCCCATTTGATAAAAGTCCTGAGTTACGCTTGTAATAGTTGGGATGGTAATATCACAGAGAAAAGTCCCATCGATACTAATAAATGATAGGTCTTTTGGAATATCAAGGCCTAGCAAATGAGCCTCTCTGATCATGCCCACAGCCACCATATCACTAGCTGTGATGATCGCGTCAAGATTCTTATTCATTAGTGTTTTGAGCATATTTTGCTGAGGACCAAAACTGTAATCCCCATATTCGACCCATCCCATATGAGGGATTAATCCGTGTTCAGTCATTGCCCGTTGGTAGCCTTGAAGTCGTTGCTTACCGGTTGAAGAACGATCGATGCCGGCTAATCCAATCCGTGAGTGTCCTCGTTCAATTAAATAGTTAGCGGCTGAATAACCAATTTCCTCGTTATTTGAACTTGTAAATTTAAATCCAATATATCGGGAATCAGTTTCGTCATAGACCGATACTAACCGACAAGGGGTATTGCTTTCTTGTAAGGTGCGAGCTGCTTGTTCGTCGAGGGAGGTTGCGACTAGCAGAATGCCGGCAACATGCCGTTCGAGGGCAACGCTAATTGCTTGATTAAGCAGTCGGGCGTTATGGTTTCCAGCGTAAAGAATAAACATTTGGTAACCAGCTTTATCTGTTTCTGCTTGAATAGCAGCGATGATATCATTTGAGAAATTCGTTTGAGTATTATTTAAGATAACGGCAATTAACATACTACTATTGGCAGCTAATTCAGCCGCTGCAAGGTTTTTCTTGTATCCTAGTTCTTTAGCGATTGCTTCAATCTTAGCCGCGGTTTCGGGACGGTAGGATTTCGCCTTTTTGGATAAAACACGAGAAACAGTGGCCGTTGAAACGTGGGCCCGTTGAGCAATATCTTTAATTGTTGGCTTCATTTAGGCTTGGTAAGTTTCCTTGATAAAGAGAACTGAAATTGCACCTAAGAGAGCAGAAATACCGGTAACAAGCATCATGTTGACTTGGGAACTACCAAGTAATGGGAAGAGACCAAAACTAAGTAGTGAGGCAACCATTTGTGGTACACAGATTGAACCATTAAATAGGCCAAGGTAAGTACCCATGTGTTTACCAGATAAGGCATTTGTAACCATTGTTAATGGGTAGGTGTTCATTGAAGCCCAAGCAATTCCGATCAAAACGAAGGAGAAGATAAGGGCGTTTTGTGAATGGATAAAGAAGATTGATGTGTATCCAACAGCCCCAAGCAAAAGACTGAAAGCATAGCCAGCTTTGTGGTGGTTATTAGGAACTTTAGCCAGAACATATGACCATACAACTGCTGCAATTGATTGAACAGCGGTCATAACACCGTACCAGTTACCGGCAGCTTGGTAGGCAGCAGAAGAAGCATCCGTTGTTAACCAAACATTCTTAGCGATGGCCCCGACCGCATAAGTTGAAAGGTATTGGAAAGAGAACCAGCAGAAGAATTGAACTAATGCGACATTCCAAAATACTCGTGGAGCATGCTTTAAGAGGGTAAACCAGTTTCCACCTTTTTTATTGTCTTCCTCTGAAATACCATGGTAACGAGCATAAGTTGCGGGATCATATTCGTGAACCCGGAAGATAGTAAAGAGACAGGTGATGACTAAAATAACAGCGCCAACGTAGAACGAAATTACAACTGATTGAGGAACAACACCCTTTTTAGCAGTGTTTGATATACCCCACCATGTCAAAAGGAATGGGAAAATGGCTGCTAAAACGGCACCGGTATTACAGATTAAACTTTGAATCCCGTATGCATAACTCTTTTGATCATCGTTAACCATATCACCAACCATCATCTTAAATGGCTGCATCGCCATATTTGATGAAAGATCAAGGAAGGCGACGGTAATAGCCCCAAACCAGAGGGCTGCTAACGAACCGTATCCAAATCCAAAACTTCCTGAATTAGGCAGTAAAATCATAACGATGACGGCAATGACCATCCCGATTAACAGGTAGGGGAGACGCCGACCACCAAGTTTTGGCGCCCATGTTCGGTCAGAATAATAACCAATGATTGGCTGCACGATCAATCCTGCAAGTGGCGGAAGTAAGAAGAACCATCCCAAATTATTAGGATTAGCACCAATTGTTTGGAAGATCCGGCTCATTTGTGAACCTTGTAACGTAAAGGCGATTTGAACCCCAAGGAAACCAAAGTTAATCATCCAGATGGTACTCTTTGGTAAAATTGGCAATCCACTCGTCGAAGTTTCTTGGTCTTGGTTAAGTACGACAGACTCATCTTGACTCATTTAGGCATAGGTGAGGGCCTCCTTATTACTGTCAATTAATGCCATGAATTTATCAAAAAGCTGTTCAGCATCGTGGGGTCCTGGCGCAGCGTCTGGATGGAACTGAACGGAAAATGCAGGATACTTTGAATGCTGGAGTCCTTCAACTGTGCCATCGTTCACTTCAAGGTGGGTGATTTGGAGGTCAGTATCATCAATGGAGGATGGATCAACCGCAAAACCGTGATTTTGAGAGGTAAATGCGATTTTTCCTGTTTTAAGATTACGGACAGGATGGTTAAAACCGCGGTGACCAAATTTCATCTTATAAGTTTTAGCACCATTAGCTAGGGCAAAGATTTGATGGCCCATGCAAATGCCGAAAATGGGCACATGTTTTTCTAATTCTGCGACAGTTTCCGCAATAGTTGTCATTTCAAGTGGATCACCAGGGCCGTTCGAAAGGAGGATGCCGTCTGGATTGAACGCCATTATTTCACTGATCGAGGCGTTATAAGGAAGGACAATTGCATTGCAGTTTCTTTTATTTAATTCACGGAGAATGCTATTTTTCATTCCGAAGTCAAGAACAACTACAGTTCGCTTAGTTCCCGGATTAGCGTAGGATTCTTTAGTAGATACTTTGCTAATAATGTTCTGGGTTGGCGAAGTTTGTTTTAACTGTTCAAGCTTATCTTTGATATCGGTAACATTATCGGTCATAATTCCGCGCAATGTTCCATATTGACGAAGCTTACGGACTAGTTCACGTGTATCAATTCCTTGGAGGCCAGGAATGTGGTGCTTTGCTAAGAAATTAGGGAGCGAGTCAGTCATGCGCCAGTTGCTGGGAACACGAGCGACATGATGACAAATTATGCCCTTGATTTGGGGATACAATGTTTCGTTATCTTCACTATTAATCCCATAGTTA
Organism: Limosilactobacillus reuteri; assembly: GCF_013694365.1. Taxonomy (NCBI): domain Bacteria; kingdom Bacillati; phylum Bacillota; class Bacilli; order Lactobacillales; family Lactobacillaceae; genus Limosilactobacillus; species Limosilactobacillus reuteri. The sequence goes on along the minus strand of NZ_CP059275.1, from coordinate 1,854,945 downwards.
CCGATGAGAGGATTGGTAAAGACTAAAATCTGATTGGCAAATGATTGATCGGTAATTGCTTCTTGATAGCCGACCATCCCTGTTGTGAAGACAACCTCACCAAGAGTTGCCTTGGTAGCGCCAAAACCCTCGCCGGTATAGACAGTACCATCTTCTAGAATTAAATATCGTTTCATCTATTTAATTGTGATGGCTTCCAAAGATTGATCTTCTTTAACGTGCAGCAACGCATTGACTGTATCAAGTGAAGTCATGAGGGGAACATTTTGCGCGATTGTACTTTGGCGGATCTGAAAGCCAAGTGAATCTTGTTCATAATCATGGCGCATAGTGTTGATAACAAGATCGATTTGCCCGGCTTTTAAGAGTCGGTTGAGTTCATCAATGTTAGATATTTTTTGATGGACGTGAATGCCGTTATCCTTAAAGTGCGATGCTGTTTGTGGGGTAGTGAAAATTTGGTAGCCAATCTGAGCGAACCGTTTTGCTAGTGGGAGAATGTCTTCTTCATCCCCATTTTCAATCGTAAAGAGAATTTTGCCATTGTTAGGGACTTGAACGTGTGCTCCAGAAAAGGCTTTATGAAGTGCTTTTTCATAGGTGGTATCTGTCCCCATCACTTCGCCTGTCGATTTCATTTCTGGACTGAGATAAGAATCAACGTTCGCTAACTTGTTAAAACTAAAGACAGGAGCTTTAACATGAATGGTTTGTGGTTCTGGATAAAGACCGTTAGTAAAACCTTGATCAGCAAGTGACTGGCCAAGGATAACTCTGGTAGCAACTTGGGCCATTTCGATTCCCGTAATCTTGCTGAGGAATGGCACTGTTCGACTAGCTCGCGGATTAACTTCAAGGATGTACACTTCACGATTATGAACAATAAATTGGATGTTCATGATGCCAATACATTTAAGAGCAACTGCTAATTTTTCGGTAGCAGTAACGATTTGTTGTTTAATGTCATCATCAAAATGTTGTGGGGGATAAACTGCCATTGAATCTCCCGAGTGAACGCCCGCATGTTCAATATGTTCCATAATTCCAGGGATAAGGACGTCTTTTCCATCGCAAATTGCGTCTACTTCACATTCCCGTCCTTCAAGGTAGGCATCGATTAAAATAGGGTGATCAGCAGTAATGGAGGCGTTTTGTTGAAGGTATTGTTGCAGTTCTTCTTGATTATAAACAGTCTCCATGGCCTTACCACCGAGAACATAACTTGGACGAACAAGAACGGGATAGCCGATTTTTTTAGCCGCTTTGATAACGGCAGAGTGAGTAGTTGCGGTTAAACCGATTGGCTGCTTAAGATTTAGATCAGTGATAACTTTATCGAATACTTCTCGATCTTCAGCAGCATCAAGGTCGTCAACGGTTGTTCCAAGAATATTAACCCCATTTTTAGCAATACCTTCTGCTAAATTAATCGCTGTTTGTCCACCAAATTGCACGATCACGCCTACTGGTTGTTCGAGATCAATCACGTTTAGGACATCTTCAAGCGTGAGGGGCTCGAAATAGAGTTTATCTGAGACCGAGAAATCTGTCGAAACAGTTTCTGGATTTGAATTGATGACAATTGCTTCATAACCAGCCCGTTGAATTGCCTTAACGCTATGAACGGTCGCATAGTCAAACTCAACTCCTTGACCGATCCGGATTGGCCCTGAACCAAGGACAAGGATAGATGGCTTCTTTGTCCGTTGGCTTTCATTTTCATGGTCATATGCGCTGTAGAAATAAGGGGTTGAAGAAGTAAATTCAGCAGCACAGGTATCGATCATCTTATATACGGGGAGAATTTCATTCTGTTTTCGGAATTTCCGAACTTCTTGTGGGGAAGTATGCCAAAGGCGGGCAATTGTTACATCGCTAAAGCCATATTTTTTGCTGATTATCAGTGTTTCTGCATCAAATGGCTTGGTACTAAGATCGTCTTCAAGTTCCACCAAGTGTTTGACGATATCGAGGAAATAGGGGGAAATCTTAGTTAAGTCATGAGTTTGCTTAAGGGAATATCCACGCCGAAATGCTTCTGCTAAATAAAATAACCGATCATCTTGGGGATAACGTAACTTCTTTTCAAGCATATCTGTTGGCGCATGATGAGCTTCTGCTGAAAAGAGGTCTTTTTCATCAATTTCGAGTGAACGAACAGCCTTATGGAGAGCTTCCTCAACTGTCCGACCAATTGCCATTACTTCTCCCGTGGCTTTCATCTGGCTGCCCAGGTGTCGATCAGCCTGAGTAAACTTATCAAACGGCCAGCGGGGAATTTTGCAGACAACATAGTCAAGTGCCGGTTCAAATTCAGCAAAAGTTGTCTTGGTAACGGGATTCTTAATTTCATCGAGGGTAAGGCCAACCGCAATTTTAGCAGCCATTTTAGCGATTGGATAACCGGTTGCCTTGGAAGCAAGGGCAGATGAACGGGAAACCCGCGGATTAACTTCGATAACGTTATACTGGAAACTTTGCGGATCAAGAGCTAGTTGGACGTTACATCCCCCTTCGATTTTGAGGGCACGGATCAGCTTGAGCGCGCAATCACGGAGCATCTGATATTCGCAGTCGCTAAGGGTCTGATTAGGGGCAAATACAATGGAGTCACCGGTATGAATTCCCACTGGGTCAAAGTTTTCCATACAACAAACGACCATTACATTGTCAGCTGAATCCCGCATTACTTCAAACTCGATTTCCTTATAACCCGCGATTGACTTTTCAATTAAACATTGGGTGACAGGGGATAATTCCAAGCCATTCTTGGCAACAGTACGCATTTCTGCATCATTATGGCAGATCCCGCCACCTGTACCACCCATAGTAAAGGCGGGACGGACGATTACTGGATATCCGCATTGGTGTGCGAATTCGACTGCTTCATCAACAGTATTAACTGTCTGTGAAGCCGGAACAGGTTCACCAAGCTCATTCATTAATTCCTTGAATTTTTCACGGTCTTCTGCTTCATCAATCGAATCCAGCTTAGTTCCGAGAAGTTCAATTCCTAATTCGTCGAGGAGACCAGTTTTAGATAAGGAGACAGCTAAGTTGAGGCCGATTTGTCCGCCAAGGGTTGGTAAAATTGCATCAGGATATTCTTGACGGATAATTCGAGAGAGGGAGTCAACCGTTAATGGTTCGATGTAGACATGATCAGCAATTTCCTTATCAGTCATGATTGTTGCTGGATTAGAATTAACAAGGATGGTTTCGTATCCTTCTTCGCGGAGGGCAAGACAAGCCTGCGTGCCGGAATAATCAAATTCAGCTGCTTGGCCAATAATAATAGGGCCAGATCCGATGACGAGAATTTTATGAATATCAGTTCGTTTAGGCATATTAAATAGAATCGAGTAGGAGATAATTGATTAGTTCAATTATCGACCTCTCACACCACCGTACGTACGGTTCCGTATACGGCGGTTCGACAACTTAATCACATTGAATTGACTGGAGCGTCTTGGACATATTCACATTCGTCAATGGATATCTATCGTAAGGCCTTCTACCAAGAGATATCACAGCTCCATCAACCAATAATCAATTGGTCAGTATTATTTATTTAAGTCCAGTGGCTAACTTATTCTTGAAATTTAGGAAAATTAGGATACTCCTATTTTAATTTTATTAATGGTTAAGCTACTAAATAATGCATAGACTGAATAGATTAGAAAGGCACCGCTAACCAAAAAATCAATAGATGAGATAGGAAAAAGGAAAGAGATAAACCAAAGAATAATGGTAAAAACTCCAAAATAAAAATCTAGGCTTCGATAGTATTTCCTGTTGAATTTATAAGACATTTAGACTGGTAGTGGAACCATAATTCGCTTTCTTTTTTGATAAAACGCTAATTCCGTCACACCTTTTGCTTTTAACAGAGCAAAAAGATCATCGAAATGGAAACGGAAATGTCCAAGGTAATGCCCATCTGATCCAACACTAAACAAGGTACTACCACGTGAAAGATATAAATCGATGACATATTCATATAGCGCTAAATTGTCATACAAGTAAGCGCTCTTAGTATTTAATTCGAATGCCAATTTATTTTTGATTACTTGATCTAGAATCGGTAAAAACTGCGCTTCATATTGTTTAAATTCAGCAACGGATAGACCAAATACCCGAAAACCACAGTCGAAATGAGCAAAGACATCTGCTTCTATAACAACTAGTGCTTCTGAAAGTTGTGCAAAATACCGAGGAATCACAATAGCAGGGTCCATATCTTTGACTTCATCATCTAAATAATCAAATTGACCATTATGATGCACACTGAGTAATTTTAAATCGTAATCTTTATCGGCTAAATAGTCGATGATCCGATCCTTTTCAGAAGCGATGTAACCGATTTCGATGCCTTTTAAAACACGATTGCCAAAACGCCTATTTAAGCTATCGATTGTTTGACTGTACATTTCATAATCGGGGATATCATCGACTTTAGTAACAGGATTGGCTAAGTCAAAATGTTCAGTTGTCACTTAGATTTCTTTTTCTAAAATCGGACAAATACGATCTTGTTTTCCTAAAAGAAAATGTTTGATCCCGATTTTTTTAAATCCATAACGTTCATAAAAACGAATAGCTGCATGATTTTTTTCATAAACAGCCAAACGTAAATAACGTTTTTGTTTCGTTTTAGCATAACGATTCGCTTCATCGAGTAACCGTTGCCCTAACCCTTTGTTTTGATAATCTTTGAGCAGATAGAGCCGTTGAATCTCTATAGCATCTTTTTCATCATTGACTTTCATATAACCAATGAGTATTTGATGATCCTTAATACCAATAAATTTACTGGTTGACTGTGCCAATTCTACTGCCAATATTTCAGTTGTCAATTGTGTCTGTAAATATTCTTGCATATCAAGTGGATCTGCGCCATCGATAAACGATTCATAAAAACTGACAACACTTACAACTTGTAAAGCATCTAGATCATCATGATCTAAATATGCTAGTGTGATTTGATTGTTCATTTAACAGAATGTGAGTTGAAATTTTGACAACCTAATTTTTCTTTGTTTTCCAAGTAAGCTGTGGTCTAGTTTTTCTGATTTATCCATGTTTTTACGTGGCGGAACGGATATAGTAATGCCCTTAAGGGCAAGCTTTTCATGGATTTTATGGCTAATATATCCTTTGTCCCCTAGGATATTGGGAAGATTCGCTTCTTCCGATAAAGTCTCTAACACTTTCACGTCATGGACACCTGGATTCGTGATTGAGTAAGTAATCGGAAAGCCAGTCTTAGTAACGATCACATGAATTTTAAGACCATAAAAATAAGATTTTTTTGTTGATTTACCAACATGTTTAGACATTTAGACATTTTCCTCTAGGAAAAAATTAACTAGCACCACGGGTTTATTATATATAATTTGCTGACGATCATGTTTCCTATCAAACAGCCATAAATATATCATTATTAATGGAAACTCTAATGAACTTTCTAGAACAGGAACGCAAATAATAACTAAGCTTGCAAGGAAATCAACTAAAATAATTTTCCTGTTCAAATAACCCGTCACTAGTCTATAAATAATAATTAGTTCAAAAACATTTAAAAAGCCCGAAACGAATGCTTGTGGTAAAGTTAAATCAATCATTTATTTAATTACCATCCCCATTAAATTTGCAACCACTAACATACCCAAAAACACCATTAAATTCAGTGGTCCTGCATGTAAAATACAGTAAATCAAAATTAATCCTACATAAAATAGATTAATAATTACCAAATTTTTCTTCTTTTCTAAATCCATCTACTTTATCCATCCCTCAGACATGGCGAATGAAATAATAATTGTTAATATGAAACAAATAACCGCAATCATTATTGAGCGTTCAGCACTTGGGCGCATTTAGTAGATAATTACAGGCTCATTTTTCTGTAAGTCATGAAAGGCTTGACCAGCAACATCTGGATGCATGTTGATACATCCATGCGATCCACCACCTTTAGCAAGATAAGCCTGTTTTGACCAGTCATGACGCCAGCTTGCATCATGAAATCCACATCCACTATCAGTAAATGGTGACCAATATTGGACCTTACTTGCATATTTCGAACCATCATCATTAAGGCCTCGAAGGACAGACGGTGTTTGCTGGTACATGATATACCAGACACCCTTAGGAGTTTCATTATCCTTATTATTCGTCCCACTAACAATATCAGTACTAAGAACACACTTACCATCTTTATAAAACCAGGCATGTTGGTCGGCTAGTGAAACTTCGGCGTAAGTGTCCCCTATACCATTGTTGCTTGTAGTATTATACCCAGTTCCTTGTTGATTATATCCTTTACCATAGATATCATTTTTGGCGTTTACTGTTTGCTTATTTGCAACCAATGCATTCGTAAGAGTCTTTCCAGCTTGTTTTTTACTGATCTTCCACCCATATAAGCCAGCATCTGTTGTTTTGATCACTGATCCGTCATGGGTTCTGAATTCAAATGATTTGCCAAGAGTTGCTTGGGTATTATTAATTTCATTAATCTTTGAATCAGCTGCTCCAGTGTCAAAGTGGTATTTTCCATTTTGATAGGTTGCTCTGGTAATAATCTCACCACAATTTAATTGATACTTTTTGTTTTGGACTTGGTATGTTACAGTTCGTTTTGATAATTCTTCGAGCTTTGCTTTTTCATTCTGAACAGTTTTACTATTTGCAGAAAGTGGAGTCGTATATTTTGGCTTCAGATGAACTGTTCCCCCAGCAATTTCATTTTCAACTTTATTATGCAAACCATCTAAACTGTATTGAGTACCACCAACTGCTGGTTTTACTTGTACTCGGCCATTTTCGTATACCGCGTAAGCATCAACAGGAGCTTTTCGACCATTATTTAGTTCTGTTACCTTTTGACTGACTGCTTGATCAATCTTTGATACTTCATCTTGATTAACATTTTGAGGCTTAATCGCAATGTTCTTTGCCTTAGATGATGGGAAGAAAGTATACTGACTATGTAATGCATTTTTAATTTTTTGTTTGTCAGCACTACTAAACTTTGCTACTGATTGCTTATCCTTAAATACTAATTCATTGTTAACATAAATTTTTGGCGATTGTGGATTATCTTGTAACTTCTTTAATGCTTGCTTAGCAGTCAATCCACCAACTGCCACATTATCGATCTTAACGTTCTTATTAAAATGACGACGCTGGTGAATAGTCATGCAGCCAACCACCAGCACTAATAAGCACAATGTAATTATTATTAGTTGTTTAATAGATAGTTTTTGCATCTATTTAGCGGTTGTAACTTGATATTGATTATTACCCTTAGCTTTGTAGTAAATAGTTTGACCGTTGTAGGTTACAGAACCATTACCTTCTTTGGCATTTTTGTAAAACTCTTCAACAGATGTATTATTATCAATCACACCAGCTTTTTGCGCAGCCTGGTAGCTAAAGTTCATCCCATCTTCCACTGTTACAGGTTGTTGAGTTAATACAGCTTGGGTTGTCTTTCGGCTTCCTGTCCGCCGGTTGTTTGTGTTGGCGACACTGCGATTTCCTTTGTAATTATTCGTAGTAGCTTTAGGACTAGCAATTTGACCAGAATTACTTACCGCCGTTGCTTGGGTTGTATTTTGACTTTGTGCAGGTTGGGCTGTTTGATTACCACTGCTTACTGCGGCAGATGCAGAAGTTGCCTCACTATAATTAGTATCAGCTACTGAAGACGAATCATCAGGATCATCATCTTTAACTTTATCTGAACTATCTTCTTTGGCTGCTTTATGTTTTTTAGATGAACTACTTGTAATTGTCTCTGTCTTAGTAGCCTTTTCACTAGGAACCTTCTTTGATGAAGATGGGTGTAGTAACATGTATCCTCCACATACCACAATAATTACAACTAGCAATGAAATAACCGTTAATTTACCCCTATTTTTACTCATTTATCTCAAGATATCGATCAAATTCTTATTAGCTGCTTGGCGTGCCGGCAAGATCCCAAAAATCAAACCAACAGCTGCCGATGTTCCAAATGCCAACAAGAAAGCATTAAGTGAAATATGGGCGTGAATATGAATGCCGCCACCACCAATCGCACTTGATAAAAGTGGTGCTAGTAAGTGCGCCAATCCTGCGCCGCCTAAAAAGCCTAATAATCCACCTGTCATGGTAAGAATTACTGTTTCCACTAAGAATTGCATCATAATGTTAAATGGTGTGGCCCCCACAGCTAAGCGAATTCCGATTTCTTGCGTCCGCTCAGAAACTGAAATATACATCATGTTCATTACCCCAATTCCGGCAATGAAAAGAGAAATCGCCGCAATAAAACTAATGAAAGTAGTAATAATACTCATTTGAGAAGAGAATTGCTTAAGGGCTTTTTCCATGTCTAGGTACTGATAGGTTCCTTGAGTCGCTGCTGAACTATTATTTTTTAAGTACTTTGCGACTCTGCGGGAAATAGCACTGGCATTTACACCCTGGCTAAAGGTTAATTTAAGCGTATTTCCTTCTTTAGCACTATCTCCTTGATAGTAAACTTTCTTCGGTAATAATAAATCAACTCCGTATGAGTTTTGGTTCCCATCATCAGTGAATTGTGCCTGTGTCTTATATACTCCCGTAACTTTATAAGTGACATTATTAATTGTTACAGTTGTGCCAAGCGCATTTTGTGCTGAACCATACTGCCGTTTAGCTACTTTTTCACTCATTAGGACATTAGCTTCCCCTAGTTCAAAAGTTCGTTTACCAAAGTTGTGACCCGCAATCAGTTTTACCGTATGGGTTGGTTCCTTTAATAAGCTTAATGTCACTGATTTAGTCGCATCACCAATATCTGCATGTGTTGAAAGATTATCTGATTCCTGCTCAATCTCAGCCTTTTTAATTTCACCACCAAATTGAGTATTAATATCAGCAACTTGTTCCTGCGTGAATCCATTGACAGTCGAATTAACATTATCAGGATTATAGACGATTTCGGTTGTTTGCTGGCCTTGCTTAGCATTATTACCGAACTTATCATACATCGTTTTCGTAATCCCGTCCCCAATTCCAAGGATAGCAATAACTGCAGCAATACCAATCATAATTCCGATAATCGTTAGGAAACTCCGCTTTTTATTCGCCTTTAATGACTGGATAGCTGATTTGATCAACTCAATTGTCTGCATTCAATTGTCTGCATGATATTCACCGCCTTTACTGTCACTTACAATTCGACCATCAATAATTTTAATTACTCGGTCACATTGTTCAGCGACATGGGGATCATGGGTAACCATAATAATCGTTGTTCCTTCTTCATGATTCAATCGCTTAAAAAGATTCATAATTTCTTGACTTGTTTCTGTATCGAGTGCTCCCGTTGGTTCGTCAGCAATTAAAAATTTCGGGTTCGTTGATATTGCCCGGGCAATAGATACTCTTTGTTGTTGTCCACCAGACATATTTTTAGGAAATTGACTTTCATATCCGGCTAAACCAACTTGCTCTAAGACTTCAGAAACACGTTCGCCAATTTCGCGGCGTCGTTTCCCTGCATATAGCAAGGGTAATCCAACATTATCTGCAACGGTTGATCCACGTAGCAGTTTGAAATTTTGAAAAACAAAACCGACATTTTGATTTCGTAAATTTGAAAATTGCTTTCGCGAATAATCATGGATTGGGTGATTTTGGTAGAAGTATGTTCCCTCAAAATCATCATCAAGAAAGCCAACAATATTAATCAAGGTTGATTTTCCTGACCCAGATTCACCGATAATTGCTACTAATTCTCCTTGCTCAATGTCAACATTAATATCATGGAGAACATGAAAACGTTGGCTACCTTGACGGTAATATTTATTAATGTTCTTTAGCTTGATCATTTAATCAACCTTTGCATTATTTTTCAACTTACTGTTAGGGTTAGTCACAATCCGATCACCAGCATTAACTCCATCAGTCACAATATAAGAGCTGTTGACTGCCCGGCCACTAACATCAGTCTCGCGAACTCGGTTGTCTGAATCAACAACAAATACCTTCCCATGACGAACTGCCGATTTGGGAATTTGAACTCCATCTTGTTTAATAGAAGCTTTTGCTGTTTGCCCCGCCATAAATTTATTAGCACTAACATTAGCAGTTACTTCATATTTGGTATTGTTTCCACTATTTTTAGTTGGAGTTGTTGAAAGATAACTTACCTGAGTATTAGCAGTCCGGTTCGTTGCTAGGGCCTTCACCTTTAGATCAGTACTTTGATGAAGTTTACTATAATCATATTCTGAAACTTGACCGACAAATTGAAGCGTATCTGAGTAAAGAGTAATTACAGGAGCATTTTGCTTTGATTGGTCAACCGTAACATAACCAGCAAAAGGTGCTGTTAATGTTTGATTAACCTTGCTTGAAGCGGTGCTAAGCCGTTGTTGAGTGGCAGCAACACTTGCTTGTGCATCTGCATATGCATTTTGCGCTTCGGTAAGCTGATTCCGCAGGTCATTGTACCCTTCATCACCTTGCCCCATCCCATTCAACTGTTGGCGTAAATTATTGATCGTCTGTTGTTGGTCATTCATCGTTCGTTGACTTTTACTAAGATCTCCCTGCAGTTCAGTAACACTATCTTGTGTACTATCATTGTGCATGGTTAAGAGCGCTTCTCCTTGCGCAACGTGATCTCCGTTTTTCACATTAAGATTTTGCAGGTTACCAGATGGCAAGGTTAATGTTTGCATCTGGACTGGTTCAATCTTTCCTGTCAGATTAAAATCTGATTGCTCAGTAACCCGTAGAATATTATATTCGTTTTTTTCTGTTGCTTTTTCCTCACTTGCATGTCGAATTGAAACTAATACAAAAATTATAATTACAATTAGGCCACCGATGCCAATCCACCGACGTCGACGTGTTGCAAATAATTGTCGTAATCGAGATTTATGATGGCTGTTTCTTTTCGCAGTCATTTATTGTCGTGCTTCGTAAATTAGATGTTTGTTAGTAAATTCATCAATTCCGTAACTACTGAGTTCACGACCATAACCTGAATTCTTAACACCACCAAATGGTAATTCTGGTAATGAAGCCCAGCCTGCATTAATCCAACTCATTCCAGTTTCGATCTTTGCTGCTACTCGCTCTGCATGTTCGGAATCATTGCTAAAGATAGTGTTTCCTAACCCATAGCTTGAATTATTAGCCGATTCGATTGCTTCCTCTTCGGAACTAACCTTATAAACCGAAGCCACTGGCCCAAACATTTCCGTATCAAATATTGGGTTATCTGGGGTAATATCAGTTAAGATCGTTGGCATAAAGAATTGGCCTTCCATATCTACCGGCTTATTACCATAGTAAACTTTGGCTCCATTTTCTACAGCTGTATCTACTTGTTTTTGGAGCTTCTCCTTAGCCTTCTTAGAAGATAGTGGAGCAAGAGTTGTCAATGGATCAAGCGGATCACCCATTTTAACTTTCGAGAACGCATCTTTCATCATCTTTAAGAAACGATCATAATCCTTTTCAAGTACAATAAAACGTTTTGATGATGTACATACTTGCCCGGCATTATACAGGCGTGCTGCCGGGGCAACTTTTTCGACAAGGTCCCAATCTGCATCGTCTAAGATAATAAAGGCATCATTACCACCAAGTTCCAAAGTGCTCTTCTTCAAATTAGCACCAGCCTCTTTAGCAACGGTTGCACCACCACGTTCAGAACCAGTAAGACAAACACCGGCTACCCGCTTATCAGCAATTGCCTTATTTACTTGGTCATATGAAAGGAATAAATTAGTTAAACTGCCAGCTGGCGCACCAGCTTCCTTAACGGCATCAGCAAATGCTTGGGCTGATGCTGGACAATTCGATGCATCCTTCAAAATCATGGGGTTTCCTGCAATAAAGTTGGGAATAAATACCCGGGCAATTTGATAAAATGGGAAATTCCAAGGTTCAACCGCAACTAAAATTCCTAATGATTGCTTCAAAACTTTGGCGCGGCCACTCGTTGTCGCAATGATTTTTAGTTGCATAAATTCATCTGCATGGGCTGCATAATAATCACAGAAAGAAGCACAAAGATCAACTTCGCCTTCTGCTTCGCTAATTAGTTTTCCCATTTCCTTACTCATAACTGTCGCATATTCAACACGCCGTTCACGTAATATTTGACCTAACTTTAAAATTTGACGTTTCCGTTCTTCAAGGTCATTATACTTCCGCCAATCTAAATATAATTGATGCGCCGTAGTCAATGTTTGTTCTAATTCTTCATCAGTTGTATTTTCAAACGTTTTTTCTACTTGGTTCGTAAATGGATTGATACTTTGATATGCCATTTAATCACCCTTGTTCTGTTTGCCTAATTCCTTTGTTCGTTTAACAGCAGCAAGGACAGCATTTTCAATTCCCGCTGAAAAAGTGCTTTTATCTAGTTCATGCTGGGCGGTGATACCCACTCCGCCAGCAGAATTATTAATATCAAGTAATTCGGCAGGGTGTTTAGCACTTTGTTCTACAAATGCAGCGGCTGCGCGTAGATTCTCAAGAGCAAGTTTGTTTGCTTGTTGGCGAGGCATTCCGGCAAGCACACCTGCGTTTGTAAAACTAATTAGAAAGTTATAGATATAGTTTGGTCCAGCCACGCCATATCCAGTAAATACATCTAGCAAGGATTCATCAATGTAATCGACTTTTCCAAAACTATTTAGAAAGTCTTCAATGACAGTTTGATTAGCTCGATTGTTTTTAACGACGCCGCTATAACCCATGGCAACATCAGTCAAGGTATTGGGGATGATCCGTGTAATTGCAAAAAGATCTTCCTGTGATGAAAGTTGTGCAACTGTTACGCCGGCAATAATTGAAAGCACGTCCTTTTGGTAGTGGTGGGCGACAAGTTCTTTCATGATCTCTTGCCAGTTATCTTGTGGACGCACTCCCAGAATAACAAGATCAGCATTCTCAACAGCCGTCCAATCAGGTTGTTGACTTGCTTGAATATGATAAGTATCAGTCAAATAATTAACTCGATCGCTCGAAATATCTGTTATCCCAGTTGTTTCAGGAGTAATTACTTTTTTCTTCAGTGCAGCCCGCAGCATTGCTTCCACCATTTGACCACCACCAAATGAGTAAATCTTAAGTGTCATCTATTTCTTATCAAGTAGATCAAACCTAATTTGTCCAAGTTGTAATTTTTCAGGTTGTTTAGCCCCGTGGAAAATCAGTTTAAATAATCGATTTTCAACGCCAGCCTTGAAAACAAGTTGTTTATCGCCAATATTAATTGTATAGGTGTCACCTTCACTTACTACTTCTGCCTGCAAGAGGGCTGACCATTGTTTAGCAGCCTCTTCTGGATCACTAACATTAAAGATTGCTTGCTTAACAAAAAGGTCACCTGCCGGATGGAATTTAATTAAGCCCTGTTTCTTGAGGTCTTCCCGGCGTTGATCATCGTTGTTGCCCCATTGAATAAAGAATGGTGCAGGTAAATGGTTAACAAGTTCATCATTGACATAGAAAATCTTCCATTGAATAAGTTTACCGGCAGGATCCACGCGCTTTCCATCAGTAATATCACCAACATTAAGCCCCAGACCCTCTAATCGCTGGTGAGTTTCTTCAATATTGTCAGTCCGAATGGCAATTGTTGTGATGCGCTGAATACCAGCAAAATAATCTTCAACGGCATCATGAATTGCTGAGTTATTTTCATATGGGAATGCCTTAGCTTTTTCCTTATTAGCGATGGTTAAGAGCTCAATGTAATTAAGGCCAAAATAATCTAGTGCATTTTTTGTTCCCCAATATTCGTGATGTCCACCAGGGGTAAAGGCTAAACCTTTAGAGTTGAAGTAATCAATTGCATCTTGAAGGTTAGTTACATCAACCATTGTATGATCCCAATTTAACGTTTCTGTCATTTAATTAGCAATTACTGTTAAAATACTACCAATTACAATTAGGATAATTCCAACTACTGTATATATCATTTCTCGCTTGGTCTTGGTTTCATGCAAAAGTAGGATACCACCAAATGTTGAAATAATAACATTCATTTGACCAAAAATTGAAGCAGTCACTACTCCAAGAGCTTTACCAACAAAAACATAGGCAAAGTTACCAATCCCCCATGAAAGTCCTCCTAAAACATTTAAGTATTGTTCTTTTTGCTTAAATGCTTTAGCGTTACCCGAACAAATAGTATAAATTACTGAACCAAGTAAAATTCCTAATACTTCTGGTAGGAAAATACCCTGACTACTTTCATGAGCAACCTGTGGCATTTTAGGAAAAATCGAATAAGCACAGTAACCAATTGTTGTTACTAATAAAAATAATACCCACTTAGTCGAAACCTTTTTATCCGATGTTCCGTCCGAAATCGAGGTTAAAACAGCCCCAATAATTACAACTACACACGCTGTCAACCCAATACTTAATGCTCTGGCTCCTTGCCATTCATCAAAGAAAAAGATGCCGACAAACGACGTCATAACTAACACAAATGCTGAAGAAAGGGGCATCGTATTTGAAACTCCCATATGTTTAAACGAGATGAACTGACCAACCTGTCCAATTGTCCATAAACAACCGATCGCTAGCGAGAACCAAAAAGCAGTTACACTGACGGTTGGTTTTGTTATCAAATATGCAATAATTCCCACAATTGAAGCTCCAGCACCGATTCCAAACATTTGATTAACTGGTGAACCACCAATTTTACCAGTAATTAATGGCATCGCACCCCAACCAATTGCTGGAATTAAAGCAAGTAAATATATCATTTTTATGGTGGATTATAGAATGAAGTTAGCCACCCAGTTGGTGGTAAATAAAAAACGCCATTCGGCGTGACATCAGGTATCATATTAAGTGAACCAAACCTATATGAAAGGATGTCCGTCAAATGACGCACCACCGCATATGCACTTAGGTATTGTGCCTTTCAATGCGGAAAAGCGGTTATCAGCAAAGACTCTTTTTAATCGTCAAGCTTTACAGGCGGTACAAGACGAATTGCCAAAGTATTTAAATGAGCGTGGCTAACGACTTAATTCATCTCTATCTCGTGTTCGAGTTTCATTTCTATGAATTTTTTCAAACTCTCCACCTTTTACAAACTCTTTAATTTCACTCACAAGGTTATTCATGAGCTTTTCAGCTTGTCTAACAGTTGCACCAAGGGTATTTTCCATAAACTGATTAAAACCTCTGTAAATGCCCTTAATTTCGTTTTTAAGCGATTTATTCTCTTTCTCCAACGAATCAATTTTCTCTAAATTATTATTAAATCTATCTGCCAAATCATTGTAATCACGCACTACCTCTTTGTATTTGCCTTTTACGTAATCAATTCTTTTTGGTAAATCTGTTTCTGCATATTTTTTTAGTTGCTCATTCGATTTATATAAATCTTCATAGCCTTGTATTAAAGCATTTAATTTACTTTCAGGGATAATCACATTTCCTGTTTTTCGTTCTTCATTTTTCGTAAATTCATGACGTAACTTACCAATTCCAATCGTTTCGCCACTTGGTACTTTGACCGTTTTCGTTTCGTCTTTTAAATCTAAACTTTCTTTGTTGATTGTTGGTGTTTTATCGTTCGATAACGCTAAAACTTCTGACTTTCGCTGTTCCAGCGTGGTAGTCATCTCTTTTAATTCGTCCTTTGCCTTTTTATATTCAGGCACCGTTAAATTTTTACGCTCTGAACCTTTTTCGCCACGTTCAAGCTCAAAACCACGCTCATTTAAATACTTTGGCAATTCGTCTTGTACCGCCTGTAAAGCTTGACGATTAAAAAGAGTCTTTGCTGATAACCGCTTTTCCGCATTGAAAGGCACAATACCTAAGTGCATATGCGGTTATGTTATTGATTTTAAATTTTTTATATCAAAATGGTCTTTTTCTGTTAAATCATAACCAGAATGAAAAAGAAGTTGAGCTTCTTTTGAAATACATGGTATTTTTCGACCTTTGTAATTAGTTTCTGAAAACCAGTCATTTTGGAAAACATAATTACCACCTTCTGGGTTTGCTTGGGTAATTGATCCATCATCATTTAGATTTATAGGATGAATATCTAAATACCCATATTCTTCATGCTTGAGTTCCATTCGTGAAGGCATCCAATCAACTTCTATTTTGTATCCGATATCTTCTAATTTTTGTATAACTTTTTGAGTGTGTTGAGCGTCAAAATCTATATCTATATCTCTGTGTTCTCTTTGTTGTTTTCCAGTTAATACATCTACCCCCCAGCCACCATCTAACCAATAAGTTACTTTCATGTGTTCAAATAAATCTAAAATATAAAATAAATCTTTTTCTGTTACATTATTATTTTTCATCTATCTAACTACATTAGTTAGTATACGAACACGCTGTACCATTACTTGTGCACGTTTACCAAACATCATCCAAGTGGTTAGCCCGACCATCAGAATTGCTAATACCAGGACCGATTGATAATCAGCCCAGCTGACTGTGCCCCCAAAAGTGGCCCCATTACTCAAAGAGGCAGCAAAGTCCATCACAAAGTGAATCAACATAACCAACCATAATTGCCCAGTATAGAGAAAAATCAGGGCAAAGAAAATTCCCGAAACGGTTGTAAAGCAAAACTGATAAATGGTTAGGGATAAACTTTGGTCAGTTAGGTTAATAAAGTGAAATAGACCAAAGATTAACGAACTTCCGAAAATTCCTAGCAACAATTGTAACGGCCACTTAGTGTTACGCAGAAGCACTAGTAATAAGGTTAGAATTGCATAGCGGCACAAGGTTTCTTCACCAATGCCACTTTCCAAGGAAAGCAGTAGTTGCTGCCACTGATGGAGGTCATTCCTCCATATTAATCGCTGGCAACTTGCCAGATTACTGTATAAGAAGAGAACTACCAATAAACAATAAGTAAGAACGACAGCCCAGTTGAGCTTGAGCTGTTGCGTGGTCAAAGATAGTGGTGTTTGTAAGCGCCAGGCAGCAAAGACCCGAGTAACCGTAATGAAATAAGTGATAGCTCCTAAGCACCCGGTCGTCAATAACAAAGTTAACCATCGATTACCATGATTAGTACTGATTCCATAATAAATAGCTGGACTGATAGCAATCTGAAAAAAGAAGATTACCCAGAACAAACGGAACCAGAAATTTTTCAACGGCTTCACAAAAAGCTCAGCATAAGGCAAAAATAACACAAGATAACACAAAACTACGAAGCCGCAAATAACATTGGATGCTGACAGTAGCACTAACAAGCTTCCTGTAGCATGAGAGAGAATAAAAGGACCTACTAATAGTTGAATGCCCCAATTAAGTTTCTGCCATGGTCGCGAAACTTGATTAAAGCTAGCGAGAAGTAATGTAATTCCCACCAAACAAAGGATGATTGGTGAATCCAAGTGCCGGAGATAATCATTCAGAATTAGAATTATCATTGCTAGCAGTAGTTGTATGCGGTAAATATCTAAGATACGATTTTTGAGTTTCACCTAATGTGTTATTTTCCAAAACCAACTATGTTTAACAGTTTCGTTAGAATTACTCAATGGTTGCGGTAATGACTTTTGTTGTTTGTGTGTTGTTAAATCCAATTGTTGAGCTTGATCAGCCAGTTTATTAGCCGTTGCAATCTGTTCATCTTTTACAGTTAATTGCTGTTTGAGTAGTTCAATTGTTGCAGCCTGTTCTTGGATTTGGGCCTTTAATTGTTCAATAATTGTGTCTTTAGTTGCTGGATAAGTCTGTTTTTCTTGTGTTTTAGGCTTATTCTGATAATACTCTTCCATTTGCTGAAAAACCGCGTCACTATAGTATTTAGCGTTATGTTGACCAGTTTTAACTGGTTTTAACTTGTGTTTTACTATGAAGCGTGAGGCTGAGACTACAGAGATGTTAAAATGCCTTGCTAATTCTGAGGTTGTATATGTTTTACTTTTACTTTTACTCATTTAGAATTGGTAATCCTCATCAATTTGCTTGGTGATTGAATTTTTGATTTGTTTGTCAGCCTTTTGTAATTGTTGGCTATTGGCTAGTAGTATGGCCTTTTTTAGTTTAATAATGGGGTCATTTTCAAGTTGTCGTTCTTTATGATAATCGAAGGGGTGTTTTGAGGGTTGAATACTGTTTGTGTCAAGTTGGGCACTGTGCAGGTTTGATATTGGTTGGTTTGATTCTTTAGTAGATGGTGTTGTGAGAGTCTTGGTTACTTGTTTGATGAATTCGGTGGCTTTATTTTTAATCTTTTGTAGGGATTTAGTAGCCGTGTCCATTAGATATTTAAGGGTTTGTCGGAAGTGTTGCTGCCGGCCAGTATCAGTTTGAATTTCTTGAGCGGCCTCGTTTGGTTGGAGAAGTGGTTGCTCAACTTTGTGGGTCGGGTCATTTTCGACAATCGTATTAATTAGTTGGTTTTTGTAACCGTCAATTTGATTCTGAACTGTTTTGTTGGTAGCCTGGAGTTGTTGATTTTGAGCGGTTAATTGTTGATTGGTACTTGATAATTCAGCCTTTTTAGTACGAGCAGTAGTTATCTCCTGGTTTAGATTATCAAGTTCATCTTGATGGGTTTGTTTGTCTTTTTCCCAATCAGCACGCTGTTCTTGGCGCCAGCTGTCGAGCTCTTGTTCCATTTCAGCGACGTTATCTTCGTTTACTGTGATTGACTGGTCATCGCTGTAAGTTAAGTCATTTTGGTCAATTTCCTGTTGAGCGGCTTTAATTCGTTGTTGCTTCCGTTCTTTAAGTTGGTCGTCAGCGTCTTTCAACTGGTTTTGCAGAGTTTGGAGTTGTTGTCGTTGCTGAGCTAGTTGCCGGTCTTGTTGCTTCTGTTGTTCCTCAGCGACTTTTTGCTGTGCCTTTGCTGCATTAGCGTCCTGTTCGGCTTGTTGCTGGCCCTCCTGAGCGCTCTTCACAGCCCCTGTAATGCCGTTGGCCATTTCTAAGGGTGATAAGTCGCTGCCATCTTTATCGACCGCCTGATGGCCTGTGGTGGCTTCATAGATGGCCTTCAGATTCTTGGTCACCCGTTCAACTTGGACTTGAATGTCATGATTTTGGCTATTGAGATTGTCGGCTTGACCTTGCAGGGCGTTAACTGCTTTTTGATGATCAGCGATTTCTTGATGTTGAGCTTTGAGTTGTTCCATGCTTAATCCCGTTTGTAGCGTCTTATCATCTTCGGTTTTGCGTTCAAAATCGAGGATTTTTTTATTTTCAGGGACTTGGTAGGTCTGATGGAGCTCATCTTCTAAGCATTTCAGGGCGAACTGGTCCATATTAGTTCGATACCATTTGATGGCTGCACGCCCAGAAACCGTTTTGCCGGTGACCGCTTGATGGAGGCTTACTAGGGCCTGATTAAGGGAATTAGTAACGTGTGCCGCCCGTTTTTTGCCGCCCCGGGTCATACCAAAAGTCGCTAGTTCATAATGAATGTGGGAAATGCCCATTTCATCATTGTTAGTGGCGTAGCGGCCTCGATGTAAGTAGTCACCGACGTTAATGCGTTGCTGATGAGTCTTATTAGGTTTCCACCCCACATTGTTAGCAGTGGCGTGAATCAATGCTCGATTAAAACAGCCATAGAATTGCTTAGCGACAGCGATATTATCTGGGATTGGTTGACCTTGTTGGTCTTTTAACTTAAAGACCAAATGAGTTGTGCCGTCTGGTAACTTTTCTTTTTGATATGAGGTTACCGGACAGAATTGTTTCATCAAAGTACTTTGGACAGCCATGTTACCAATGGTCAGCACCGCAGTGGCTTTCTTCTTCCGTTTAAGGTAGTTTTTAACACTACCGTATTGCCGTTCAGCGTGGCCTTTTGCTCGTTGGTGCTTATCATGTTCCTCAACATAGTCCCGGAAATGTTCATCGTTCCATTTGTCGATGGCCTCTCGCGTTTGTTGAGATTCATTGTATTGATTAAATTGAGTTTCGCTAAACACAATATCTTTGTTAGTATGATTAATCTTTTCGTCATGTTCAACATGCTTTTGAATACCAGAATAGCCATTCGTATCTTTAGCTTGCAGGTCAGTTGTTACCGTACATTTAATTGCCATTTAGTTGCTGTGTTTTGAGCCATCGGGTAATTCATTATTATTTAATGGGTTACTTCCCAATGGCTGTTTGTGATTTTGTGTAGTCACTTCTTGTTTAGCTTTTGCTAAAAAGACATTCACAAAATCAGCAATATCTTTCCGAGAATATGGCTTCTGTTCCTCGCCAATTTCGGATTGAATAACATCATCTAACACAGACTTAGTGTTGCTGTTATTCATTGATGAAATCATGATAGCTTCGGCTAATTCAGCTTTCCATTTTAGTTCGTTTAATGCTAAAACGTCAGCGTCATGTTTCATTTGCAGTTTCTTATATTCCATATCTTCTGGAACTGTGCGGCCGTTTAACTTCTTGGCTTTCAGTTCTTGCCAACGAGCAATGCTTTTTGGAGACATCATTTAAAATAAGTCAGAATGGGTCCCAATACCAACTAAATAAACGATTCCTTGGTTAGTTCGAATATATAGCAATAAATGGTCGCCATTATGACCGTCAAAGTGAAGGTCTAATCCTTTAATTTCAACCTGACTAAGGGAACCCAAACGATTCTTAATTTGGCTTTTTTGCTGTGCTGTCAAAGTAATTGAGTGTTCATAAAAATAATCGGGAATTGGTTCATCATTTAGAAAGCAATTAATTACATATTCCCATGGCGAGCGATGGTCATCTGGAAATGGAACTTCTCCATGGAAAATACTATGCCAACGTGGGTTCTTCTTTACCTTTTTACGCTGCTTCTTAAAATGGTTGGTTGGGATAACTTTACTCATTTACTCATCTAACAATTTCTCCAGTTCATTATAAGAAGAAGCGCCTTTTAGCTTGTGTTTGCTTAAATCATCAACTGCTTCGTTAATTGATGACATGGTTTCTGCATTAGGAATACCCCAATACTTTGGTAGGCCATCGTTAGCTACAGAAGATAAGGTCATACGAATAAAACTAGAAATGGATAGCCCATGAGCGGCTAACTCTTTGCTAGCCTTTTCTTTAACGTCAACTGGGATACGACTATCTACTCTTGCGTCCATTTAATCAAACTTAACTTCATCGAGCATTTTTTCACGGCTAACTTGGTCCAATCCCAGATACTTTAAAGTCATAGCTTCAGATGTATGGTTTAGAAGGCTCATTACCAGGCCAATATTGTAATGGGTTTGCGTGTAAACACGGTAGGCACCTGTCTTTCTCATGCTGTGGGTCCCAAGGTAGTTAATTCCTAGTAAGTCACCAGTTCTAGCCATGATTTTGTAAAACTGCTTTTCTGTGATATGCCGAGAATGGTCCCGTGAGGAGGGGAAAAGCCACTCCGATTGAATGTTTTGCTCGTTTAGCCAGTTAAAATAGTCGATTAAGTCTTGTTTTACTGGTTTAAGGTATAAAATATTAGGTTTTCCGGTCTTTTTATCGCGAATATAAGCATTTTTCTTGATGTCCCCATCAGTTTTATAGATTTCGTTGCGTCTGAGAGCCAACACATCACTCACTCGAAGCAGAGTGGCCTTGCCAACCTGGAAAATTGTGTAATTCCGGCGTCCTTCACGAAAATTATGGAGTAAAGTATCTTCAACTTCGTGGAGGACGTTGGTATCTTTGATGGGTAATACAAGCTGTTTCATTTAATTTTTACGATGATGGGACTTCTTTAACGAACTCCTGATATCTTTAACGAACCTTACAATACCGAAAAGAGCAGTAATTATACCTACAGTTATAGCCACAACTGATGGAGATGAGTCACCGATCATCTGTATATTTAGCTTAACTGTACCTAATTTCATCGTTATGACATTAGGAATTATGTTTAAGAAAGATAAAAGTGCGGTGCCCATTGTTAAAACAAGTAGAATCCACAATATCACTATTAGCGTTTTACTAAATACCTTGTAAGCAACTCCTTCTTGAGACTGAGTTGTAGGATTTGAATCTGCAATTAAGTTATATAGTCTTTTATCAAAGAATACCCAAGCTGCAAAAAGTAACATAAATGCAAGAGTGATAATGCTATATACCACTTCAGGTAGTACAGTATTACCTGAGAAGGTTAGAACTATTAATACTAGTCCCATAATAACAATAGATAAATCACTTGCTGGATTATAAACGGTTCTAACTTCTTTTTTTGATAAATATTCTTTCAATCATTCGATTTTGCCGATAAAGCGGTAGAAGATTTCCACTTCCTGTTCCCGGCTTCCGTCCTCACTTTTGACCGCTTCATGGACAAGGATTTTTTCAATCAGCGTATTCAGAAGTTCAGCCGTCAATTCTGTGGGATTGACATACTGTTTCATCAGACCTATCCACTTTTCAGCGTCAACCGCTGTCTGGGCGGCGGTCTCCATCGCTTCGTGAAGCCGTTCAATTTTTACGTCCAATTCTCGCTGTTCGCCCTGATACTTTTCGGACAGCATATTGAAATTGTATTCTGTAATGCGTCCGGCAGACCAGTCCTCATACATTTTTGCAAACAGGGTGTCTACTTCTGCTTTGCGCTTTTCCGCCTTTTTCAGTTCGGCTGTCTGCCGCTTCCTTGCAGTATTGCGTTCCTTGTCGCTGGCGTTAAGTAGCCGTTTCAGAAGTTTGTCCCCATCCTGCTGTGCCAGCACAGACCAGTATTGCAGACGGGAAAGGACATAGGCGTAAAGCACATCATAGCGGATATAGTGCATGGAACACTGGTGCAATCCTTGCCCGTACTTGCTACAATGGTAGTGGGCATAGGGATTTTTGTTCTGGCTGTTCATACCATAGGCCAGCGACCAGCCGCAGTCCGCACATTTTACCAGCCCGGAAAATATCTGTGTTGTGCCGTTCTTCTGCCGTCTGCGCCTGTTGCAAATCTGCTCCTGTACTTGACGGAACACATCTTCGGAAATAATCGCTTCGTGGGTGTTCTCCACACGATACCATTCCTCTTTTGGCTTGCGTACTTTCTTCTTGTTTTTGAATGAAATGTTGGTCTGCTTATTGTGGACGCTGTGTCCGATATAGGTTTCCTCTTTCAGAATACTTTTCACCTGCGCTATCGTCCACGCATAGGCTTTTTCCTCCGGCGCTCCGGCATAGATATTTGCGAAAGTGCCGTATCTCTGGAAATTCAGCCAGCCGAGCCAGTCAACGGTCAATTATTTGTTATCATCTTCAATGCCATATTTTTTCTTTTGCCGAATCACATAATTACTGATTTTTTCATCATATAGTGGATACTGGTAATCCAACTGGCATGCCACTTCTGACGAAACCTCCCGGAACAATGCCATACATTGTTCAAAGGATTCCCACATATGGGGATAGGAATCCATATTATAAGTGGACATAAGTCGTTCCCACAATTCCTCTGGGACATATTGCTTCATAAATTTATAGTTTTTTCCCAAACTGAAATGAAATCCCTGTTTGATACCAATCAGCCAGGAAATCATGCGAAGCAATTCTTTTCGTACTATATCATTCATATGGTCAATAGCAAAAAGAATTTCTTTGCGGCATAAGCCCTTTACTACATATGTTGTAGTATTCCAAAATTCATTACAGCAATCGTCAAACATTCTTTGAGTAGGCTTCTGCAAGTGGTAGTCTATATCCGTTGGTATTGGCGGCTTTACGATACGGTTGTCTTTATCCAACAGTAACTTTACCAGTTTATCCCATGTAAAATACTCGTCTATCAGTTCCAGCGGCAGCAAAGTTAAATCTATCTTAACATCATCAGTAAACAGCATTAAATATGAAAATCCCTTTTCTACAGCTGGAAATAATTCCATATCTTCCGGCTTTTGCAGAATCAACCTTTCACCAAATATATCTAGCCATTTATCATCACTTGTGAAGCTGTCCATATCCGTAACAAAAAAAGTAATATCAAAATCCTGAAAATCATCAGGCGGAATATTTGTATTTGTTCTAGATCCTTCCAAAGTAACCATGCGAATGCGTTTGTCTGTTTTTGCAAAATTCAAAACAATATCATAAACTTCCTTTTCTGATCTCATCACCGCATATGCACTTAGGTATTGTGCCTTTCAATGCGGAAAAGCGGTTATCAGCAAAGACTCTTTTTAATCGTCAAGCTTTACAGGCGGTACAAGACGAATTGCCAAAGTATTTAAATGAGCGTGGTGGCACTTGCTGATGCCGATTCACTGGCACTTGCTGATGCCGATTCGCTGGCACTTGCTGATGCCGATTCACTGGCACTTGCTGATGCCGATTCACTGGCACTTGCTGATGCTGATTCACTGGCACTTGCTGATGCCGATTCACTGGCACTTGCTGATGCTGATTCGCTGGCACTTGCTGATGCTGATTCGCTGGCACTTGCTGATGCTGATTCGCTGGCACTTGCTGATGCTGATTCACTGGCACTTGCTGATGCCGATTCACTGGCACTTGCTGATGCGATTCACTGGCACTTGCTGATGCCGATTCACTGGCACTTGCTGATGCTGATTCGCTGGCACTAGCAGAAGCCGATTCACTGGCACTTGCTGATGCCGATTCACTGGCACTTGCTGATGCTGATTCACTGGCACTTGCTGATGCCGATTCACTGGCACTTGCTGATGCCGATTCACTGGCACTTGCTGATGCCGATTCGCTGGCACTAGCAGAAGCGGATTCGCTGGCACTGATTCACTGGCACTTGCTGATGCCGATTCACTGGCACTTGCTGATGCCGATTCGCTGGCACTAGCAGAAGCCGATTCACTGGCACTTGCTGATGCCGATTCACTGGCACTTGCTGATGCCGATTCGCTGGCACTTGCTGATGCCGATTCACTGGCACTTGCTGATGCCGATTCACTGGCACTTGCTGATGCTGATTCACTGGCACTAGCAGAAGCGGATTCACTGGCACTTGCTGATGCCGATTCGCTGGCACTTGCTGATGCTCATTCCCTGAAGGAATCGGAATCTACTAGTACAAGCGAAAGGCAAGAGTCGGAATCTATTAGTACAAGTGAATCGTTAAGTGCAGCACAAAGTGAAAGTGCGTCATTGAGTGGATCATTAAGTACCAGTACCTCGACGAGTGCCAGTGAATCGGCATCAGCAAGTGCCAGTGAATCAGCTTCTGCTAGTGCCAGCGAATCCGCTTCTGCTAGTGCCAGCGAATCGGCATCAGCAAGTGCCAGTGAATCGGCATCAGCAAGTGCAAGCGAATCAGCATCAGCAAGTGCCAGCGAATCCGCTTCTGCTAGTGCCAGCGAATCAGCATCAGCAAGTGCCAGCGAATCGGCATCAGCAAGTGCCAGTGAATCCGCTTCTGCTAGTGCCAGTGAATCAGCATCAGCAAGTGCCAGTGAATCGGCATCAGCAAGTGCCAGTGAATCGGCATCAGCAAGTGCCAGCGAATCGGCATCAGCAAGTGCCAGTGAATCGGCATCAGCAAGTGCCAGTGAATCGGCTTCTGCTAGTGCCAGCGAATCGGCATCAGCAAGTGCCAGTGAATCGGCATCAGCAAGTGCCAGTGAATCAGCTTCTGCTAGTGCCAGCGAATCGGCATCAGCAAGTGCCAGTGAATCGGCTTCTGCTAGTGCCAGCGAATCCGCTTCTGCTAGTGCCAGCGAATCGGCATCAGCAAGTGCCAGTGAATCGGCATCAGCAAGTGCCAGTGAATCGGCATCAGCAAGTGCCAGTGAATCAGCATCAGCAAGTGCCAGTGAATCGGCATCAGCAAGTGCCAGTGAATCGGCTTCTGCTAGTGCCAGCGAATCAGCATCAGCAAGTGCCAGTGAATCGGCATCAGCAAGTGCCAGTGAATCAGCTTCTGCTAGTGCCAGCGAATCAGCATCAGCAAGTGCCAGCGAATCCGCTTCTGCTAGTGCCAGTGAATCAGCATCAGCAAGTGCCAGTGAATCGGCATCAGCAAGTGCCAGTGAATCAGCATCAGCAAGTGCCAGCGAATCAGCATCAGCAAGTGCCAGCGAATCAGCATCAGCAAGTGCCAGCGAATCAGCATCAGCAAGTGCCAGTGAATCGGCATCAGCAAGTGCCAGTGAATCAGCATCAGCAAGTGCCAGTGAATCGGCATCAGCAAGTGCCAGTGAATCGGCATCAGCAAGTGCCAGCGAATCGGCATCAGCAAGTGCCAGTGAATCGGCATCAGCAAGTGCTTAACCAGCAATTCGACTTCGGCCAAGGAACCGGCCAGCACGACGAGTACCACCAGCCAAACGATGTCGGGGACGGCCACGAGTGCAACCAGTCAAACGATTAATGCGAACAGCCTGGTAGCCACGACAGCGCCGACCACGTCGAATGTTGACCAATCAACCGGAGCGTTGGCGGCCACGACCACGGGGGTCCAAACGACGGCCACGAATAATGCCGCGAACAGTGCCTTGGCAAATACCGATCAAGTTAGTTTGACTTCCGCCAACAATCAAGGCACTACGAGTCAATCAACTTGACAGGGCACAGTACCAGGTTCCGTATTCGCCCCCGAGCGACAGGCCCTGCAATAAGCGGGTGGCAATCAAAATCAGGGGCGACCAGATGCCAATGGTAGCATAGGTCGGGACGAACGCAATGATCAAGGAGCCCGTGGCCATGATTAGAACTGAAATAGTTAGGGCCGTACGGCGGCCATGGCGATCAGCCAGGCGCCTCATTATTAACGAACCAAGCGGCCGCATGAAAAAGCCGATTGCAAAGACCCCCGCGGCAGCTAGGAGTTGGGCCGTGGGGTTGTGAGCGGGAAAGAATGCGCCCGAAAAGTAGATAGCAAAGGAAGCGTAGACGTACCAATCGAACCATTCGATCAGGTTCCCCAGCGAGCCTTTCAAAACGTTGCTGGCGATTTGTTTTTCACTGCGGACTGGCAAGGTAAAGTCCGAATTCACAGTAATTTTGCTCATTCAAATCCCATACGTTAACTCAGTTGTATCCGTAACCCAGACTTGGTTTGCTACGCTTTGATCAAATTGTCGTTTAAGAATGTTTTCAGCTTCATAAGTTTGTTGAGCCTGAATACGCTTATGTTTGGGCTGACGATAGTCAGCTTTAATACCATGCTTTCGCATGATACGAATAATCCGTTTCTTGTTTACCTTATAGGGAACTTGCTGACTCAACTACTCAATTAACTTGAGGAGTTCCAATTCCTCGATTTCACGTTCATTTGGATCATATTTAAGCCACTTGTAGTAAGCTTGCCTAGACACTCCAGCAGCTTTGGTTAATTCACGGACTGAATAACCCTCGGCTATCATCTAATTCGCGAAGTTTTTTCTTAACCGTTTTAATTCATTAGTCGGTTCTTTACCCTTGTTACGCCCACGGTTATCCTTCAATGCTGCCCAATCATTGTTTTTCTGGTACTTGCGTACCCAAGAATAAACACGTTGATAACTAACGTTATACTTCTCAGCAGCCGCCTTATAGTTGTTGTCATGGTCAATCGTCCATTGAACGATACTCTTTTTTTCATCAAAGGTTACTTTTCGTCCCATTCTTCTAGCTCGCTTTCTCGTTGTCTGATTAACGGTAAGGTTGCCACTATTGTAACTGATAACCCATTGATGGAGTTGAGAAATATTCCTAATTTGGTATCGCTGAAGGAGTTCCTGGTTAGAATACGCACTTGAAAGATAAGCTTTGACAGCGGCTACCTTTGTTTCTAATGAGTATTTCCGATTATGCTTAGGCCTAATTAGACCTGCTAATCCAGCCATCTAATCCAACACTGGATTGAAGTATTTTAATTGCGTGTAATCCACGTTTCCGCCATCGGTAATGGCTAAATCAGGAATTGCAGTGATTGGGAGGAAGGAAAGGTAGAAGATAGGGTCTGGCAGTTTAGAACCAATCTCCCGTGCTCCTTCTTGCAAGGCCTTTTCTTGTTGAGCTAATTCTTCAACAGGTAAGTCTGAACAAATCCCAGCAATTGGCAATGGTAGGTTAGCAACCACTTGACCATCAACAACGACAATTTGGCCACCACCTTGTTCGATTAACTTATTCGCAGCTAGTGCCATGTCGTCATAGTTCACACCAGCGACAACCATGTTATTGTCGTCAGGGGCAGCAGTGGTTGCAATCGCCCCTTTCTTGAAAGACCAACTAGAGATAAAACCGTGAGAAATATTACCGTTGATTCCGTACCGCTCAACCACAGAAACTAGGGCCACATCTTGGTCAACATCAGGCTTAATAATGCCATCTTCAACAGGCAATTTGACGTCACGACGTTTCCGAACGAAGGGGCCAATGCTGTTAATCGTTTCCACCAGTGCAGTACCATCAGCGTGATCAGTATGATATTGGAAATCATTTGCTGATAATGGGTCACGATGTACAGTTGCCGTTAATTCGCTTGAGCGGGCAGGAACCGTAAAAGCAAATTGTTCTTGACCATCGTCAAATACTAACTGGCCTTGACTAATGACAGTTTCGACATTGAAAGTTCCAGGATGGTCGACCAGTAAAATATCAGCTCGTTTGCCAGGAGCAATTGATCCAAGCCGATCATCAATATGATACGCTTCAGCAGCATTAATGGTGGCCATTTGAATTGCGGTCATTGGGCTAACACCAGCCTGAATTGCTAATCGAACCATGTGATCGATGTGACCAACAGAAAGAATACTGGTAGCATTCACATCGTCGGAGCAGAAACTAGTATGCCGAGCAACCCCAGCAACATTCTCGGTAATTGATTTAATATTTTCATTCAGAAACTTAGTCACGGCAGATTCACGAATCACCGTGTGGACACCTTTCCGTGCTTTTTCCAAGAATTCTTCATGAGAGTAACTTTCGTGATCGACGGAAACACCACTCATTAGATATTGATTGAGTGCTTTTCCACGTGCCATTGGTGAGCAGCCGAAAATGGGTTGATGATTTTGATGAGCTAATTCTAGTACTTTCATAGTATCTGGATCCTTAGTTTCCACGGATTCACGAACCGTTTCCCAAACACCGAAGCAACGAGGATCCGTTTGCACTTGAGCATGATCCTTAGCGGTGACATCGTAAGAGATAGTTGATTTTGGAATGGTGTAAGGAGTCTTATAAGGTAGTCCCCAGATGACATTGAATGGTAGTTGAGCAATTTCATTGAAGATTTCTTTTAAACCATCTAAGCCGATTACGGAGATGTATTCGTCTAAACCGGTGACGATGCTGGTTGTCCCATGAGGTAAGACTGCCTGAGCAAATCGGGTCATACTTAACTTACTACATTCAACGTGAATGTGACAATCAATTAGCCCAGGGGCAAGATACTTACCGGTAGCATCAACCTTTCTAGTGTTGGGGCCGATATAATCGGTGATATCTTTTTCAACGGCCACAATTCGTTGGTCATAAATGGCTACATCTGCCTTGTAATATTCACCAGTATTAACATTAATTAATGTCCCGCCAGTAATGACCAGGTCAGCAGGTAATTTAGCAGCACCAGCATCAATGTATTCACTTAATTTAATTTCTGACATTTATTTAGGCAAGATATTCAAAACATAGAGCAGAACAACAAAGACAACTAACATTGTCCACATAATTCCGTTGACTTCTTTTCGCCGACCAGCAGCAGTCATCAAGATTGGGTAAGTTAAGAAGCCAAAGGCAATCCCATAAGAAATGTTGTAGGTCAAAGGCATGCCAATGACGACAAGGAAAGAAGGTAAAGCAATTTCAAATTGATCCCAGTGAATATCACGCAAAGCAGAGACCATCAGTACACCGACAACGATTAAAGCAGCAGCGGTAACTTGGGTCGTCACGACGGTCAGCAGAGGTGAGAAGACCATACTTAAGAGGAAGAAAAAGGCGACTACAACAGCCGTGAAACCAGTTTTACCACCGATTGCAATTCCGGCTGACGATTCGACGTAGGCAGAAGTTGGGGTAGTCCCCATGAAAGCACCACCAAGCATTGAAAGTGAGTCTGCCATCAAAGCGCGACCAATGTGCGGCATCTTATTGCCCTTCATAATGCCAGCTTGTTGCGCCAAACCGATCAAGGTACCGGCAGTATCAAAGAAGGCAACAATTAAGAAGATCAGGACAACCGCCCACATTTTAGGATCAGTCATTACGGAAAGGTGTTCTAGCCCGACACCGAATGTTGGTTTCAGACTTGGGGCCATTGAAATGATGTGGTGTGGAGCCTTAATCAAACCAGTCAAAAGACCCAGAATAGTTGTCGCAACTAAACCAATAAAGATCGCACCAGGCACCTTTTTAGCCATCAAGATTGCGATAACAAAAATTCCGAAGATCGTTAACCAAACCGTTGGCACGGTAAAGGAACCAATGCCAACTAATGAAGACTTATTAGCAATGATTAAGCCCCCACCTTGTAAACCAACAAATGAAATAAAAATCCCAATTCCGGCAGCCATCGCATATTTCAAATCCTGTGGAATTGAGTCAATGACAATTTCCCGAACTTTAAGGAATGACAAGATAGTGAAGAGCACAGCGGCTACCAGAACACCGGCCATGGCATCCTTCCAAGGAATTCCCATGGCAATGACCACTGAATATGTGAAGAAGGCGTTATCACCTAAACCTGGAGCAATGGCTATCGGGTAGTTAGCAAGAATCCCCATTAATAATGAACCTAAAATAGCAGATAGGGCAGTGGCAGTAAAGACCGCCCCTTTATCCATTCCTGCATCACCCAAAATAGATGGGTTAACAAAGAGGATATATGCCATTGAAACGAAGGTTGTTAAACCTGCTAAAGATTCCCGCTTGATTGAGGAACCACTCTCTGTGATGTGGAAGGCACGATCAATCCTCCCAGATAATGTTCGTGTTTTGTTCACTTAATTATTAGCGACATAGTCATCAAGTTCTTTGAGGTAAAGAGCCTTTTGTTCATCCGAAATCCAACTAGTTTCAAAAGAGTTTCGCGCTAACGTGATTACTTGGTCACGACTCAAATTGAACTTAGTAGCGATTGCGTAATAGTTATCACCAATGTAGCCACCAAAGTATGCTGGGTCATCGGAGTGAATGGAAACCTTCACACCCTTACTCAGTAGTTCAATAACTTCCTTCCCCTTCATTTCAGGGCTAACAAACGAGTTTGAAAGTGGACACGAGGTGAAGCCAATCTTGTTCTTAGCCGCAAAGTCAACCAAGTCCGGATCTTCAACAACATTAGTTCCATGGTCAACCCGTTCTACACCGATAACTTCAAGCAATTCACGAATGTGTTCAATCGAGTCCTTTTGGTCAATATCAGCATGGGCTGTTAAGTGGAAGCCTTCTGCACTGGCTTTGGTGAATTGGTTAAAGAATTTCATTGGTGGATTATTATGTTCATCAGAATCTAGTCCAACCCCAAGAATCTTATCCTTATACTTCAAGGCTTCCTCTAGCGTTTCGCGTGCGGAGTCGCGAGAAAAGTCACGTAAGAAGCACATAATTAAGCGTGCATCAATATTCAGCGCCCGTGCATCGACCGTTGCCTTGTATAAGCCATCAATGACCGTCTTGAATGCAATTCCTCGTGAAGTATGAGCCTGTGGATCAAAGAAGATTTCAACGTGCCGAACATTATTCTTTGCTGCTCGATGGAGGTAGTCCATTGCTAAGTCATAGAAATCTTGTTCAGTTTGTAAAACATTCATTGCTGGATAGTAAACAGCTAAGAAGGAAGCCAAATCATCATATTGATATGATTGGCGAACTTCTTCAATTGTTGATTGACCAATATCAACATGGTTGCGCTTGGCTAATTTGAGTTTCAATTCTGGCTCCAATGTTCCTTCAATATGAACATGAAGTTCAGCTTTAGGTAATCCCTGAGTAAATTCCTTCGTAATTTCTGTAGACATTCAATACTTTCTCTTACCACCATGTTTAACGAATTGCCATTCTTCATCAATATTTTGGCGCATCCGTACTAGGTAGTCGTGAAGCTGCTGAGCCTCTTCATCGGAAAAGCCCTGCAAAGCGACTTCATTTGAGTGAGTATTTTCGCGAATGATGAATGAATATACTTGTTTACCCTTTTCAGTTACATAAAGATGCTTAATTTTCTTATTAACGGGGTCTTTCTCCCGTCTAATGTAGTCTTGCTTTTCCAGGCGATGAACCGCTCGGGCAAGTGTTGTCCGATCGACCTTAATCAAGTTCGACAGCTGTTCAGCAATAATTCCTGGATGTTCGTAAATCCGGACTACATATAAGAACTGGAGGTTTGATAAGCCGATCTCTTTGAATTCAATATTTGACATTGAATCCAATGCTCGTTCAATCATCCCCACTTCACGCAAAACATCAATCATTTAACGTTGAACAGCTGGATTATCCTTAGTCAAAGTGTAATCAGCGGTTGTTTCAACGTTAAAGTACTTCTTGATTAATTCACTAAGCTTACTCATTGCTTCCTTAGCGCGAGCGGCTTGTTCAGCGTTTACTGATTCAATAACGATTACAGCGTTCTTTGTATCATCATTAACCTGTGTCCGTGTTCCATCACGCCAGTTCAATGAACGACAAACAGCACCTTCATCATCATAGTACATAATTTCGCCTTCACGGGCTGGATCTGATTCATTCTCACCATTGCCACCAACAGAAACGAATGCTTCTCCACCCTTAGCTTTTCCAAGGTGCATATCACCGGCGATATGATCGGCATCTTCAATCCCAACGGGTACACCATAAGTCATTGAAATTGAGTTATAAACATCAACTAGTGGGTTAATTGGTGCAAAATGGTGGCCTTTGGATGCACGCTTCAATAAAGCTTCAACTGATGCCCGAGCACCCTTCCGCTTAGGGAACTTCTTGTAAACATCACGCCATTGGGCAATAACTGGATTAGAACTAAAAGGTTCGGCTCCTGTATATTTAGCAGATTCTTTGACAGCTTTTTGCAACATCTTGTCACGGTCGTCTTCTGTCAGACTTGTTTTGTCGTTTTCAAAGTTATTAACAAACATAATGTTAACAGTTGCGTCTGGGAAAAGATCCCAAAATTCTTGATCTACAATAACCTTATTTAATGCCATCTACAGATCAATAATCTCCGGTTCAAAATCAATCTCTTTAAGGAATTTGAATAGGTCTTCAGTCTTAATAAAAATCGTGTGGGTATTTTCGTTAGGATGAAATGTTTGGATTGGCTCATCAACGATATCTTTATCGAAGTAAACTTTAACATTGTGATCTTCATTATTGAGGAGGCCAAATGGTGAAACAATCCCTGGAGCTAACCCTAATTGTTCTTGGAGGGCATCTGGACTAGCCATTGAGACTCGCTTATTACCAGTCAGTTCAGTAAAGCGATGGAAATCCATCCGTTTCTTATCGTCCATGATCACCATAAAGAACTTCTTCTTTTTACCCTTGAGGAACATTGTCTTTGTACGGACACCTTCATGCCCTGCAATATATTGATCAGCTTCTTCTGTAGTATGAGCTGCAGGGTGATCAATGACGTTATAATCAGTGATTCCCATTTTCTTTAAGGCATCCTTTACTTGTTGGTAGGTTCCCATCGTCATTTAATTTAATTCACCATCAGCAATTTGATCCAACATTGGCCGTGAAGGAATGAAGAAAAGTTGACCGGTTAGGATATCGGAGAATGTAAGAAGATAGTCGTTTTGATCGACCATGTTCTCAAGCATCTTCTTAGTAACATCCCAGTGCCGTGAATAGCCAATGAAGTATGTCCCAGTATTGCCTGATGCTGGATCAGAGTATGGAACGTTCATTTATTTGTGTCCCGAAATGTCAATTTAAGTTAGAAAAAAAGTAGTTGCTCATCAGTGACATACTTCATGAATACCTCGTAAGGTGTTTGATAGCCCAATGACTTGCGAGGAATGTTGTTCCGGTAACTCATTATTATTAGTCGATTGGCGACTAATTTTATAAATAATTTAAAATCCGGACTACGATTTTTGAATCGATCAAAAATCATAGTCCGGATTTTACTGTTAGAGAACCAAGAATTAATAGTTAATTCCCAGTCTCTTTTGATGGGCAGTCAGGGGATCGAACCCTGGACCCACGGATTAAGAGTCCGTTGCTCTGCCAGCTGAGCTAACTGCCCCTAATTCTGATCAGGATTTGCTAGGTAATAGCCAACACCACGCCGGGTAATTAACCATTGGGGGTGACTCGGGTTATCTTCAATCTTTTCACGAAGCCGTCGAACGGTCACATCAACTGTCCGAACATCCCCAAAATAGTCATAACCCCATACAGTCTGAAGAAGATGTTCGCGGTTAATAACTTGTCCAATATGTTGAGCTAGATAGTGTAAAAGTTCAAACTCACGATGCGTTAAATTGATATTTTCGCCTCGCTTAGTTACGGTATAGGCTTCAGGATGAATCGTAAGGTCGCCAATTTGAATATCGGTATTATTTTCTTCTTCTGCCGGTGCCTTCAGAGTTGCTTGCCGTCGTAAATTAGCCTTTACTCGTGCTACTAGTTCGCGGTTAGAGAACGGCTTAGTAACATAATCATCGGCCCCAAGCTCAAGCCCCAGCACCTTATCTAGTTCCGAATCTTTAGCAGTTACCATAATAATCGGCATGGTATGCTTAGCCCGAACCCGCTTGGCCACTTCAAGTCCATCGATCTTCGGCAGCATTAGGTCAAGAATAATTAAATCAGGATTTTCTGCTTCTACTTGTTCTAAAGCTGCTTCGCCATCATAGGCTACGACAACTTCATATCCTTCTTTTTCAAGATTAAATTTGATGATATCAGAAATTGGTTTTTCATCATCAACAACTAAAATTTTCTTTGCCATTTACTTTTCAGCTTCTTCATCATCCCAGTCTTCCTCCTCATAAGGTACATATGGCAAGGAAATATAGAATGTTGAACCCTTGCCTTCTACACTATCAACCCAAATTTGTCCACCAAGCATATTGATAACTTCCTTGGAAATAGCTAGTCCCAGACCTGTTCCCCCTTGCTTCCGGCTTCTTGCCTTATCAACGCGGAAGAATCGATCAAAGATACGTCCAAGATCTTTTCGTGGAATCCCTAAACCTTGGTCAGAAATACTTAAAATAACATGATTATGCGTCTCCAGTAAGCGGGTTGTAATTACACCACCATCTGGAGAATACTTAATTGCGTTATTCATAATATTATCAATTACCTGGGTAAACTTATCGGTATCAATTTCAACCCATAAATCTTTCTTAGTAAAGTATCGTTCAATGGTATATTTTTTCTTTTTTGGATCTTCTTCTTTTTTAATAATCATATCGAAACGATCCAAGATATAGTTAAATAACTCATTGATATTTACGTATTCCAGATTGAGCTTCGTTGTCCCTGCATCCATCCGTGATAGACTCAACAGGTCATTGATCATCCGAATCATCCGGTCTGTCTCATCCTGAACAACCTTTAAGAACTTAGGGGCAATTTCTTTATCCTGCCAAGCACCATCACTTAATGCTTCGACATAGCTTCGAACACTTGTTAATGGAGTCCGCAACTCATGTGAGACGTTTGAAACGAATTGCTTCCGTTCGCGTTCTTCTTTTTGCTGGCTCGTTACATCATGAAGGACACAGACAAGCCCACTGACAAAGCCAGATTCGCGTTGAATTGGTGAGAAGTAGGCGTTTAAGATCAAATTATTGCCAGAGTTTGACATATCAATAATCATCTCGCGCTGTTGACCATTTACTAGTTGACGAACGGTATAGTCATGACGAATATCCAACACATCAATAATTGACTTACCAATTAAATCATCTTCATTTTCGACACCTAGTAACTGTAACGCCATATTATTTACAATGGTCACATTTCCTCGACGATCAGTGGCTAAAACCCCATCAGACATATGGGATAAAATGCTATCAAGCCGTCGTCGTTCAGAATCGCTTGACTCCTGTGCCTCTTCAACCCGGACAGAAAGATTATTAACTGCCCCTGCTAATTGTCCTAACTCGTCATTTCCCAATACTTTTACTTGACCAGAATAGTCTCCCCGGGCAATTCGTAATGTTTGTTTCCTCATTTCTTCAATTGGGCGGGTAATTTCCTGGGAAATAATAATTGCCAAGATCAAACTCAAGACAATAGTAATCATCGCCGCAGATAGGTATACCAAAGTAATATTATTAATATTAGCGTAGACACTTTCTAGACTAGCTCGCAGGTAAACAGCTCCCACAACGTTATTGTTACTATTATCCACAAGGGGAATAACATTAACATAGTAGCGCGTGTGATTTGAATTATCGTATAAATTTTCGGTATGCGATCTATTATTTAATAAGGTTGCTTTGATTGCTTGATCCGTTGTTTTCTGACCGATTGCACTCCGATTATCAGCGTTGCTTGTTCCCCGCACAATACTCTTACTATCAACCACCCGGATTTCAGAAATATTATTATTATTAACTTCTGAAAGGATTTGGTTAATTTGTTTGTTTGCTTTTTTAGTATTTGATCGTGATAGCTGCTCTGCTAAAGAATTATCAACGTAAGACGGTAATTCAATGGTTTGCTTAAACGTATTAAGGTTTTGATGCTCTAATTGACGCACAAAAACCGCCCCAACACATTCAAGTGTTAACATCAAAATTAACACGAATACGAGAGCGATTTTAAAACGAATCGATTGATAAAATTTTAACTTGCTGTTCACCTACTTTTCTAACTCGGTATATTCAACCCAGTGGCCGCGATACTTAATGAAATACGTTGGCACTAACTTTACAACATGACTATCTTTATCAGTTTTCCAAATATACCCGACACGTAAGTCCTTGATGTCACGCATCCGGTTGGTTGCATGTAATTGATTAATCACATCTGCACTTGATGGAAGCTTGACCATCTGGTGATCAATTGGCAATGGCACTCGAAGACTATAAAGACTTAGCCAGAAGCGTTCATTCCCGCTACTTGTAGATTCAAGCGTTACTTCTCCATAACCATCACTATTGAAAATTGGAAAGCTATTAACATAAGCCCGATAGTTTAACCGACGACCATGCTCACTCACCTCATCATAGCGCAAATTATCAAGCGGAATTCCAATTGTCGTCAACTTATTATAGAAGTGTGGGAAAATCTGGCTTGTTGATTCCCGATCGTCCTTACTAAGGTAATTTTCGTATTTAAGCGTTCCATCTTGGTGATTAAATATCAGCCGACGATTGGTTCCATCCGTATAGGTAGTCTCGTTGCCATTCCGATTTGCCGTAATTGTTGTGTGTTGGTTAGTACTCATTAGACTAGCACTAAGGGTATCGATGTTTTGCGCAGTGATTTGATATCCTAATGCTGGTAACTCAAAGGACCGGGGATACATCATTACTGCTACTCCGTTAATAGTTTTATGGTCAACTGGGATTCGATCCATTGACTTTAAGAGTTGCCGAATATGGTTAAATTTTCCCTGCTCTACCCGTACTCGGTACACACTATAATGGTGGTCACCAAGTAAGTAAATCTCATGTTGCCTGTTTAGCGGGATAACAATATGGTTAATCTGATTAACCCGGTCAGTATCAATTGACTGGGAAAATGTTTCGTTGAAGACTGAGCTCGGTACCTCATCCGGATATGTCAGCATTAACGAGTTCCGCCGTCGCAAATAACTCAAATAAACATCACTGTTATTTTGTTTGACAACATTTGTCCGGCCTAATTTCCAATCCTCTAACTCTTTTTTTACGCTCAGAATTAAATTAGCTTTAGGGCTATAAAGTTGATTCTGAGTTCCTTTTTCATTTGTCTCAACTGCTTTAGTTGGGAGATAAACATCGCCCCTTGATTGCGGTGTATATTGTTGTGATTGGTTATTATTGAAATTTTCGTGTCGTGCTCCCTCAAAAGGAAATGGGTTGGTCCAGACAATCCATGAAATGAATAAACTAAGAAGCACAACAACCGTTAAGGCGATTGCTTGCCAATTACTTTTCAGCTTCTTCATCATTTACTTATCATTTAACGAGTTCGTATTCACACTATCTGGCGTTTCCTTCATAACTGTACTATTAAATGCGTTAACTTGTAATTGTTGAATTGCTCCTGAGTTTTTAGTTTTGATTTCAACAGTCCACGTTGGCACATAGACTGCTTTATCATCAGTAGTAGTGTTAAGGAGCTTAGAATAACTGAGCACCGACCACCTAATGCGGGAGTTATTAGGAATTTGATTATGTTTATACAACCAGGTAATTGCTCGGCGCTGACTAATCGTATTTGACCGTTGCCGGAGAATTTCAACATCTTGCAAGTAAGTCTGCGTATAACCTGTTATCCCATAGTCAGAGTTTATCCGAAAACGAATTTGCCCATCATTTGAAAATAGCGGCTTTCCTTCTAGCATTTGCGTATAAACAAGGGTATTTTTGTCCGATAATTCCTTGTTATAGCGATAATGATTTCCTAAACTTACCATCTTTTTATTTTTTAATAGACGGTCGACACGCCGAATCTCATTATTTTTAGTTGTTTTAATTGGCTTATCAAACTCACTAGTTAGTGTTCCTGAAGAAAGACGAAAATTTTGATTACGTAATTTCCCGGCTTCTTGCTCTAGGACTCCGCTATCAGAGGATTTCTTTCCAGCAATATAATATCCGGTTTGCTGCTTATTAGAAAGCTCGCCATAACTAATCGAGTCATTGCGCATTTCTTTTAACACTGTTGATTGGCGATTTTGCTGACCATTAGAAACGGTAAATCTAGTTTCTAAGATTAATGAACTTCCAACAAAGATATCAAAAAGCAAAAAGGCAAGGATAAAGATCCATTGAATACGTTTAAAATTCATTTATAACGTCATTAACTTGCTTGGTTCTTCTGGTTCAGCATCTTGCAATTTAAAATCATGATCGACGCCAAAGTCATGCTGCTCCATCAAACTTGCAACTGTTAAGTGGGCGAGCGAACGCATGTTATTATGTTGACTACGGTGACCAAGGAAAATCTCTTTGGTTCGCCGCCCAACAACACTCATCAATGCATCGGCACCTTCTTCATTGGAAAGGTGACCCTCATCCCCTAATATCCGCTGTTTTAATGGCCATGAATAAGGACCCATCCGCAACATTTCTGTATCATGATTGCATTCCATTACGTAGGCATCTGCATTTCGGATGGTTCCCTCAACTCGATCAGAAACATAACCAGTATCCGTAATAATACAGAAGGTCTTATTATTGTGGTGAACTTGGTAAAATTGCGGTTGCGCAGCATCATGAGATACCGCAAAACTTTCAATATCCATGTCTCCCAAGTCCCTAACAGTATTTGGTGCAATAATATGCTTTTGTGCTAATGGGATTTTACCAACTTTATTGGCCATTGCCTGCCAGGTTCCTTCATTGGCATAAACATCCATCCCATAGCGACGTGCCAAGACACCAACACCATGCGTATGATCACTGTGTTCATGCGTTACAAAAATCGCATCGACATCCTTTAATGATCGATCAATCTTCTTCATTAAATTTTCAATCCGCTTCCCACTTAAACCAGCATCAATCAAGATCCGGTGGTTGCGCGTTTCCAAATAAGTTACATTTCCAGTACTCCCGCTCGCAAGTATACTATAACGTAATGGATCCGTTTCTGTCACCTAATTATTATCTTGTTGTGAGTCATCAGTTGATGTTGTATCAGCACTCTTTGTTAAATGCAAAGTTGCGGTGTGTTGTTGACCATCACGGTAGTAAGTAACTTTAGCGTTTTGTCCAACTTTGTATTTATATAAGGCCGCCTTTAATGAACCCGCATCTGTAACTTGAGTGTCACCAAGCTTTGTAATGACATCATACTTTTTCAATCCAGCAGTATCAGCAACTGAACCACTATTCACATCCATAATTACTACCCCTTTGCTTACGCTTGTTGGTAGTTTTAAGACTGATTGCTGTTGATCAGAAGTAACATTACTAAGATCCACCATACTAATTCCGAGTGATGGACGAGTTATTTTACCATTCTTAATTAACTGGTTAATAATTGTCACAACTTCATTACTTGGAATGGCAAAACCAATTCCTTCAACTGAAGAGCCTTGTGTATCAGAAGCGAGTTTCATTGAATTAATTCCGATAACTTGACCTGCCATATTAATTAATGGACCACCTGAATTACCAGAGTTAATAGCGGCATCTGTTTGGATAACCGATGTCAAAGTTCCATCAGTCCCGGCTTTTAATGTCCGATCTTTGGCAGAAATAATCCCTTTTGTTACTGTATTAGCATATTCACTTCCCATTGGTGAACCAATTGCTAGCACATCCTGACCAGGAACAATCGAATTAGAGTTACCAAAGGATGCAACTGTCTTAACATTTGTAGCGTTAATCTTCAATACAGCTAAGTCGGTTGCAGAATCAGTACCAACTAAATCAGCATTAACTTTTTTACCATTGCTTAAAATTACTTGGAGCGCGTTTGAACCTTTGACAACATGGTTATTAGTTACAACATAAGCCGAATTTCCACTCTTCTTATAAATAACCCCTGACCCTTCACTAGCGGTTTCCAATTTATTATCGCTAGAAGAATCACTGTTGCTTCTGTTACTACTGCCATAACCAAAAATTCCTAGCGTCCCACTTGATTGCTGAACTTTTTGTTTATTAATAACACTAACAACGGCTCCTTGAACGGACTTATAAGCTTGGGACGCTTCCCCGCTTAAGTCAGCCTTATTCTTATTAACCTTCGTACCACCAGACCTATTAGAGCCAGCTGGAACTCGTGTACTTGTTACTTCTTCATGATGTTGTACCAGGTTATTAATTCCTAAGGCGATTCCACCACCGATAAGACCAGCAAATAAGCCGACAATAATTACGCCTAGCCACAATCGATCTTTAAAAGCTTGTTTTATCCTATTCATTCAAGCGTACTGGTGGGCAATCTTTCCGCAAACAGCCGCCACAATCGCCGCGAGAATATCGTCAATAAATGTATTTACATGAACCTTATCATGGTCAAATTTGGCAATAATCCCACTCTTAACCCGGTCAAAGTAACCAAAGTTTGTCGTCCCAATTGTTCCATAAATGTTAGCAATTTGTAAAGCTAGGGTTTCATCTACCCCAAACACCCCAGCATCATTTCTTATAATACCTGCTAAAGGTTCATCTACTTTTCCTTCTTCGGTTAACCGATCAAGTTCAAGTGCTACCATTGCACTATTTAATAATTCACGCTTATGCATCGTATCAATTAAAAATTTTTGACATATTTCCAACGTCAAATCTGGTTCAAAGCCCTTTTGTGTCTCATACACAATCTTAGCAAGCTCTTCTAAGTTTACTCCGCGTTCTTCTAAACGATGTACTACAAATTCATATGCCTTTGTATCTGGGTATTTAAACCGTGGATTATTCATTTACTTAAAGACTGTTCCATGTTGTTCTGCTTCTCGTTGAAAATCTGCTGGAACTTTTATTCCTAACTTACGTGCTTGCTTTAAATTAAGAACCGGTTCTCCATGATGGTAATTATTAACTGCCATCTGTCCTGGCTTTTCACCTTTTAAAATACGTGCTGTTATTTTTCCGGCTGCTTTTCCTT
This sequence comes from Limosilactobacillus reuteri, assembly GCF_013694365.1. NCBI lineage: Bacteria > Bacillati > Bacillota > Bacilli > Lactobacillales > Lactobacillaceae > Limosilactobacillus > Limosilactobacillus reuteri. Next base: position 1,813,365 of record NZ_CP059275.1, on the reverse strand, counting down.
GCCCGTATTGGCTAAGACTAATAGAAGCTACTCCACCATCTTTTACCATTGTATCAGCACTAGGGAAAACAGGCTTATTGACCGCATCCGCATTTTTCACCAATACTCCCATTGATCCGGCAATTGTATTGTCACTAGGAACAATGACCGCGTCTACTTTACTCAACATTGTTTGTGAAGTCTGATTAAGTTCATTAGCATTCGCAATTGTATAAGTTTTTAAGTTTACATGTAATTTATGCGCTGCTTTTACCATTGTTCGATACTGACTTTCAGAAGAGGTATCGCTCGATGTGTAGATTACTCCCAGGGTCTTTATGTTTGGTATAAATTTCTTTACTAATGCAATCTGCTGTTCACTCGGATTTACATCATGAACCCCTGTAACGTTTCCTTCTGGGTGTTTTTCATTCTTTACTAAGCCGGCACCAACCGGATCACCAATTCCGCCCATCACAATTGGAATATCCTTGGTCGCATTAGCAAGTGCTTGGCAAGCTGGGGTGGTAATACCAACGATTACTTTCGCATGATCATTCACTAATTTATTCGCCATAGTATTTAAGTTTCCCTGATCACCATTCGCATTCTGGTATTCAATTTTGATATTCTTGCCGTTTCGGTATCCTTCTTCTGCTAATCCAGCAACGACTCCCTTTTGAATCTGATCTAATGCTGGATGATGCATCATCGTTAAAATTCCTACCACTGGCTTTGTAGTCTGTTGATGAAGCCTTAAAAGTCCAAAATAACCACCAATCACAACAATTCCAATAATAATATAGCCCATAATTCGTTTCATTTATTTATGATATGGGAGGCCATTGATGATGGTAAAAGCTCGATAAATTTGTTCGCTTAAAACTAAACGCATTAATTGATGAGGCAAGGTAAAACGTCCAAACGAAATTTGGGCATCTGCCCGTTTTAATACTGCTGGACTTAACCCTAATGAACCGCCGATCACAAAAGTAATATCACTGTGACCATAAGTTGTTAATTTATTGATTTCGTTTGCAAACTCTTCAGAAGAACGTTCTTTACCTTTAATCGCTAAAGCATATACATATTCGCGATCTTTGATTTTATCAAGAATCCGTTCCCCTTCCTTTGCCATTACTTCATCCATTTCTGCTTGGCTTAAAGATTCAGGTGCTTTTTCATCAGGAACCTCAACAATTTCAAATTTACAATAACGTCCAAGTCGTTTAGCATATTCAGCAATTCCCGCTTTAAAATACTTTTCTTTTAACTTACCCACACCAATAATTTTTATATTCAAGATATCCACTACCTTCCACAGTTTATCCACCTAATCCCAGTATCCCCGTTTCTTATGATAAAATGACCAATCAATTTTATATTTTGGTCGCTTGACTTGCCACCAAGTTCGTAACTGTTTTGCCCGAAACTGGTACCGTTCAAATTCATCATACTCAATTCTTTTTTCATTAGGCAATGTCAGCCGTGCTTCATTTACTATCATTGCACTTGCTTTTCCTTGCATTTAGCTTAATTCATTTTCAAAGGCAGTCTTTAATAACGCTGCTTGCGTATTATAAGTATTCAACTTCCGATCAGCAGTCGCAGTTGAATCATCCGGCATCAAGTTAATTTGTAAATCAACAGGAAGCGCCGCCATCTTTAAGCCGGTTACGACCAATTTCATTGCAATTTGTGCTTGCGAGCCGCCATGTCCACCGAATGTTACTAAACTAACCGGCTTTCCTTGCCATTCTTTTCCTAAGTAATCAATCGCATTTTTCAAAACTGCTGGATAGCCCCAATTGTATTGCGGAAAAACTAACACAAAACCATCATAGCTTTGTACTAACTCACTCCATTTACGCGTTTTTTCGTGAACATATAAACCCAAATAAGGAATTTTAGGTTCATCCATCATCGGTAAATTAACTTCTTTTAGGTCGATGATGTCAAATTGAACCTTTGTACTTTTCTTTAATTGAACTTTTAACCAGTTTGCTACTTGCATGCTCCGCCGATTTGGACGAACGCTGCCGACTATAATCCCAACTTTTTTCATTTAGTAGATGCCATCGTAAGCCTTTTGATAAAGCTTTACAATATCTTCAACAGTACCCTTACGTGGGTTAGAGAAGGCATTACCATCCTTGAGGGCATTCTTGGCCATCATTTCAAAGTCTTCTGGCTTAGCACCAATTTCCTTGATTGATGATGGAATACCAACAAGCCGGCACATTTCACGCATACCGTCAATTGACTTTTGTGCTGCTTCGTAAAGGGTAAGACCAGTAGTGTCAAAGCCCATTACCTTAGCCAATTCAGCAAACCGCTCTGGACATGCGATTAAGTTATATTCTTCAACAGTGGTCAAGAGCAAGGCACAGCAAACACCATGAGGAGCATCATATTGACCACCGAGTTGGTGAGCCATTGCGTGAACATAGCCTAAGTTGGCATTATTGAAGGCCATTCCGGCAAGCATTTCAGCTTCAACCATCTTAGTCCGTGCTTCAATATTGTGACCATTAGCAACTACTTCTGGTAAAGCAGTTTGAATTAATTGAATAGCTTCTTTACATTGACTATCAGTAATTGGGTTATGGTCAACAGAAACGTATGGTTCAATAGCCTGAACAAAAGCATCACAACCAGTAGCAGCGGTAATGTCTTTTGGAATATCAAGCATCAACATTGGATCGTTGAATGATACCAATGGAATGTTACGCCATGAAACAACAACAAACTTCAAATGAGTCTTTTCGTTAGTAATAACAGCGTGACGAGTTAATTCAGAACCAGTTCCGGCAGTAGTGTTAACAGCCATCAATGGTGGAAGTGGATTCTTCAATGTTTCAATTCCGGCAAGCTTGGAAATGTCATCACCGTTAGTTAAAACAATACCGATACCCTTACCACAGTCGTGAGCAGAACCCCCACCAACAGTAATAATTGAGTCACAGTTTTCATCTTGGTACATCTTTTTACCAGCTTGAACATTCCGGATCTTAGGGTTAGGTTCAGCGCCAGTAAATACGGCATAGTCAACGCCAGCCTTTTCCAATGAAGCAACGGTTTGCTTTACAGGACCATTGTCAATCTTGGATAAACCTTCAGTAGTAACAATCAATGGTTTGTGCATATTGAGCATCTTTGCACGATCCCCAATCTTGGCAATAACACCAGGACCAAAGAAGTTCACACTTGGCATTAAGAAATCAAATTGTCTATTCATTATTCTTCCTAAATTTCAAGAATAAGTTAGCCACTGGACTCAAATAAATAATACTGACCAATTGATTATTGGTTGGTGGAGCTGTGATATCTCTTGGTAGAAGGCCTTACGATAGATGTCCATTGACGAATGTTGATTTCTATCTAATTCTATTGTTATCACCACATTTTATAGATATATACTAAATATATCATAGAACAAAAGAAAAAGCACTAACGTACTTTAAGAGAGCGATTCATCCCCTACTTATAGAAGTGGGGTATTCTCGCAAATTTATGGATAAAATTAAGCTAAAACGCTGAAGCCAGGAATGTCAAGATGACAGCCATTCAGCTCTAATTGATATTCAATCCGTTCGTTGCCACGAAGTGTGTATTCGTAATCAGTGCTATAAATAATGATCCCTAATTGATGGCCAGCTACAATTCGGTGGAAAATTGGTTGAAGATCAAACTTAACGGTGACAAATTGATTAGCGGCTAATTCGTCAACTTGTGCTGGATTGTTTCGATTTTGCAAATTAATATGTCCACTTGCGATTACCTTATAATTAGTTGTTTCTTTTGCTAATTTAAATTCGCGAAGGTCATCTGTCTTCCAGTGATAACCTAGCTCAAGACCATTACGATTAAACAGAACAGGTGACATTGTAAGGCGTTTGCTGCTGCCAAGGTCAACAAGCCGGGCACTAATCATTCCATAATTTTTTGAAGAGGCTACTTTTAAGGTGACAGTCGGAGTTCCACGGAGAAGCGTATCATTATTAAATACAGCAGTTACGAAGCGCCGACTAAATTGACCGTTATCATTCACGAGTGCCTTTGCCCATGCTTGGGGTTGTTTACACCATTGAAGGTACTTTTCTTCTGGTTGTTGGTCATTAAAGCTTTGGATTCCTAGTCCGGGCAAATTCGTTAGGCGATGGTCGTTAAATTGGTACTGTTTTTGTTCGCCTGCAGTCCATTGATCATATGCGGTCCAAGTTTCGGGGGTGCTATTGTCTTGCACAAGAACACTTGGCAGGGTATCATCAGCATGATTTTCTTGACCCCAGAGCTTATTAGCAAGCCAGAGATTAACCATGTCAGAGAAATCTAATGAACGAAAGGCATTGATATAAATATGTTGTCCTTGGTGAAGGATGAGTTTGCTTGTAATCGGCAAACTTTGAGTGCCGTCATAAAGTGCTTTAACGTTACTAGGACGGACATTGGTATCATTAAGGCCATGCACCATCATCACGGCAGCTTTGATGTTTTCAAGATCATGCCGATAATTGCGGTGGTCCCAGAACTCGTTATAATTACCAGACGTCCGATCCATTGCTCCTTGCATTTTAGCAATATATTTATCATTTACTTTTTCAATTCGGCGGTAGTCTGCTGGACGTTTGGTTCGACTGAATGTTTCGTCAGCTAAAACATCTGCGTCCTCCCCTTGAAAGCCACCGGGTGCCCGGACAAGGCCGTTTTCCCGGTAATAGTCATACCAACTGGAAATGGCCGCTTCACTAATAATTGCTTCGAGGCCAGGTACACCAGTGGTTGCGACAGCGGTGGCTAGAGTGCCGAGATATGAGCGTCCTGTCATTGCGACTTTACCATTACACCAGGTCGCCTTGATTGTGGTACCGCTATGACGGTCAGTAAAGGCTTGCCGATCACCATGAAGCCACTCGATGACAGCCTTCATCGCATCAGTCTGTTCTGGAGAACCACACGTTTGCAGACCATCCGAATCTTTGGTACCAATTCCGGCTGAATAAACAACCGCATAACCACGGGCGGCGAGGTAATTATTTAGTGTGTAGGCTGGCGTGGTACTAAATGTCTCAGTAGCTTGCCGGCTTTCGCCAGTAACTTTTTGGCGTGAAAAGTCAGTCGGAAATTTTTCTTCAGTCGGGGCCTGATAATCAGGATCCTTATGTTTCAAAGGAAGATTGACGTTATGCGTTGCTTTTTCGCCCCATTCATCGTTTGTTCCTTGATTATAAGGACTAGCAGTAAAGACAACGGGAACTTTTAGTCCATGGTCCGATTCGATTGGCCGCATAATTTCCGCTTTAACTAAATCTGCTTTACCATCAAAATCAGTATCCATATCGGTCTCAATGTAAACAACCTCACGAATGAATTTAGCAGGGTCAAAACTAGCAAGCGGCTTTCCATTGAAAAAGAGTGGTTTTTGTTCAGCTGGAAGCTGGTAACTCCAAGCCATAAAGCCCTCTGCCGTTAAATGATCAATAAGCGATTGACCATTTTTGTTATGAGTATTTAAAAGAAGGTAAAAAGCATCGGTAACGTTTGCGGTTGTCCATTTTTGATGTGATTCGACTGGCAAGCCAATTTTCTTAACTGTAGCAAGGGGATCTGTAATATCAAAATCAACTGCGGCCTCAAAATCGAGTAGTTGGAGAGCGACGAGGTAAAATACTTCATCGGTTAATATTTGATTCTGGTCAAACCAATCATCAAGAGCAAGGTCAGGAGTAGCTAATAGGTCATGAAGCCACTGTTTAGTGATGATCGGCTGGGCACTTGCCATATAAATTCGTGCTAAGAAGATTTCAAACATTGCGTTCGGTGTTAAATTTTGTTCTTCGTTTTTCCGAAGCAAGTGAATCTGCATTAATTCTTGGCGCCGTGCCTGTGGTGTAGTCGAAGTAATACTAAATTGATTGATTTTCATTTAATTATTAAACGTATTATTTTCAACATTCCGAATGAAGTCAGCGAGGTGCTTGTAATAAACATCGGGGTTATCTACCATGTGGTGGTGACCACCATCGGGAGTAGTAACTAACTGTGAATTTGGAATGAGACTATTCATTGTCTTAGCAGTTTCAATTGGCATCGTTTCGTGTTCACCAAATGTAATTAAAGTTGGCACCTTAATATTCTTCAATTGGTCACGGAAATGCCAGTCTTTAAGCTTACCGGTAATCACAAATTCGTTATCACCTTGGAAGACGTTGTAAACCGCTGTGCCGCCAAGGTCTTTAAGATGATAAAGCTTGGATGGCTGCTTCCGGTCAACGTATTGTTCATTCATTACTTGAACGTATTCTTGATACTTAGGATTACTGTAATCGTTCTTGGCTTCGCATTCTTTCATAAAGGCAACTGCTTCTGGAGAAAGGGTCTTTTCCCGTAATTCATTAACCCGGTCGACATATTCATCAATTTCGTCAACCATTGAAGAAATAATTGCGCCCTTAAGATGTTGGCCATACTTAACAGCGTATTCTTGAACTAAAAGGCCACCCCAACTTTGACCAATAAGATAGAAATTGTCTAAGCCAAGCTTTTCTCGTACTTCATCTACTTCATCAAGGAAATATTCGTAAGTAAGGTACTTCTTCGCAATCTCAGGGTCAGAAAAATCTGGTTGATCAGAATATAGTGAACCTAATTGATCATACATTGTTACTTGAACGTTAAGACCTTGCTTCTTTAATTGTTCAGCAGCGTCTTCCCAGTATTCATGATTGCCACCAGGCCCCCCATGCAAAGCTAATAAATGAATATCACCTTCACCTTGGGTATTCGTCCACAGATGATAGCCGTTATCAAGGGTAATAATTTTAGTGCCTTGTTTCATTTACCGTCGATTTAGACGGAAACGAATCATTTTATCAGATTCAGTACATAAGAAGATTAAGCAAGAGAAGACAATTACTGCTAGCCATTCCAGTAAACTTATTCCGGTCACGTGGAAGGCAGCCTGCATAAATGGAACGTAGGTGAAGATCAATTGGAAAAGAATCATCAATCCAATAACGCCCCAGGCTTTCTTGCCAATATTTCCAACTTCTTTTAGTCCATATCGTTCAGTTCGAATGCTGAAGAAGTAGAAGGCCTTACTAATAACAATGGTATTAACCATCATTGTTGTAGCGTTGACAACGTCTGCCCCAGCACTGATGAACCATTCGTAACCAATTAAGGCGAACAGCGCCATTAAGGCTGAGACATAACCCATCTGGATTAAATCATGTCGATTCATTAATCGTTGGGTCACAGGACGCGGATTGCGATCCATGATGCCTTTTTCTGCTTTTTCAAAGACGAACGCAAACTGGATAGTGATTGCGGCGATTAAGTTAATCCACAATAGCTGAGCTGGTTGGAGGGGAACTTGCTGACCAGTAAGAATGGAGAAGGCAACCACCAATCCTTCAGCAAAGGAGGTTGGTAATAAGAATAAGATACTCTTTTTGATATTGTCGTAAATTCGCCGACCTTCTTTGATAACAGCAGCCATTACCGCAAAGTTATCATTTCCTAAGATCATGTCGGCAGCATCTTTAGCGACGTCCGTTCCCTTGATCCCCATTGAAATCCCAATATCGGCTTTCTTTAAGGCGGGTGCATCGTTAACTCCATCCCCAACCATCGCGGTGATCTTTTGCCGGTTTTGGAGCGCTTCAATAATTTCAAGCTTGTTTTGTGGAGTTGTCCGCGCAAAGACTTGGTTATCTAAAGCGGCCTCTTCTCGTTCACTGGCAGAAAGTTTATCCCATTCTGCACCTGTGATTGCGTTGATCGGGCCCGTCGATAAGCCTAGTTGCTTACCGATTGCACGGGCGGTTTGCGGGTCATCCCCCGTAATCATTTTAACGGAAACACCAGCACGGTTCATTTGCTTTAACGCAACAATCACTTCTTCGCGTGGTGCGTCTTGAAGAGCAGCTAAGCCAAGTAAGTGAATTCCCCTGTAGAGGTGGTCATGTTCGACTTCTATTAGATTTTTGCCATTAACAGGTTGATAGCCAACCGCAATAACTCGTTTTCCGGCTTTGGACCAGTCATCTACCCGTTGTTGCCACTTGGCAGTATCAAATTGTGGATCTTCCTTTGTGGCCATTTCAAAGAGCTTGTCTGGAGATCCTTTAACAAAGATTACTTGTTGTTTATCTTCTGGATCACGAGTTAATTCAGCGATATAACGGTAATCAGAATCAAATGGAAGGAGGTCAACAGCTTTATATGGCGATTGATATTTAGCCCCAAACGCTTTGTGATAAAGAGTTAAGAAGGCTCCATCAGTCGGTTCACCATTAATATGCCAGGTGCCGTCTTCATCAGTTAAAGCCGTATCATTTGCTTGATATCCAGCCTCTAAGAAAAGTTTGAGCTGATCTGTCAGTTGAGCTGGTTTGTCATTTAAGAGAATCTCACCATTAGGAGCATAACCAGTTCCGGTAACCGTGTAGTGTTTATCGCCGACCCATAACTCAATGGCGGTCATTTCGTTTTTGGTAAGAGTTCCTGTTTTATCAGTAGCAATAACATCGACCGAGCCTAATGTTTCAACAGCAGGCATTGATTTGATAATTGTCTGATGCTCTTTGGCCATTTTGCTAATACCAAAGGCTAAGATAACAGAGGTAATTGCAGGCAAACCTTCTGGGATCGCACCAACCAACATTGCCACGACTGCAAGCGCAAGGGCAGGCAAGGAGTAAATTTCGAGGAAGAAACCGACAACGAAAACAATCACTGAAGCAGTAATTGTAATGTAAGAAACGACCTTTCCAACATGGTCAATTTCTTTAGTTAATGGGGTCTTCTTTGGCTTGATTTGCGCAACTTCTTGTGAAATCTTACCAATTTCGGTTTGTTCACCAGTTGCGACTACAACTCCTAGGCCACTTCCGCTTGTAACTGAAGTCGAAGCATATGCCATATCAACACGATCAGCGAGAGGAACGTCTTGGTCGGTAATTGCTTCATCAGTTTTGATAACCGAATTAGTTTCACCGGTTAAAGCCGATTCTTCAATTCGTAAGTTATCAGCTGAGACAATCCGTAAGTCAGCTGGTACATTATCACCGGCTTCGAGGAAAACAACATCCCCACGGACAAGATCCGCGGCATCAATATCTTGTCGTTTACCATCCCGGTAGACGGTGGCATGTTGCGCCATCATCTCTTTAATTTTGGCGAGGGCATTCGCTGCGCTTGATTCTTGGAAATAACCAATGAGCGCGTTTAGAATGACAACCGCCCCGATAACAATCGCATCAGTATAGTGACCAATTAAAACGGTCAGTAAAGTAGCGGCTAATAAAATATAGATAACAATATTGTTAAACTGGCGTAAGAATAGTTTCCACTTGGGCGTTGGTTTTACTTCAATGATATTACGTCCTTCATCGGCAAGCCGTTTTTCGACAGCTTGGGTTGATAGGCCGTGAGTAAAATCAGTTAATTGGTATTCTTTCTTTATTTCGTCAGTTGTTAGTTGATAATTTTCTTTCATTTAGTTGTCAATTTCTGGTGCCTGATCTAATTCTGCTTGCAGCATCCAGATTTTCTTTTCAATTGCCGTCTTAAATCCAATGAAGATATCTTGGGTAGAATAATCTTTTTCAATGTCAGTCACTTCAATTCCATGCTGATAAAGGTCCTCAAGATAACGATAACCAGCGACTAAATGCGCAAGCCGTTCTGGCGTTGTTTTATCAAAGTTTCCTGGCCAGTCTTTAATTTTCGTATGGGTTGCGACTTCTTTAAGGGTCGAATAAGGTTCACCGTCGAGAGTTAATAATCGTTCAGATATTACATCAAGTTGATCGTTGATTTCATCCATAAATTGGTCCATTAATGGGTGAAGCTTTAGAAAGTTAGTGCCACGCATATACCAGTGAGTTTGATGAATTATCATTGCCATTTGACTCAGATCAGCAACTAATTGATTAAGTGTTTCTTTGGTTTCTTGATATTTCATTTATTTTTTCTGATTATCTAGGAGTCCTTCTTTTTCATCTTTTAATCGCAAGTCATCAAGCCATTCTACATGCTTTTCTTCATAACTACGATCTTTCTTGATAAAGAAGTATGCTGCCGCGGCAAGAATGGCGATGACAGTTCCGACAAGCAAGGTCTTAGCCGTAAAATTAGTAACCATTCATGGGGCATCATGCTTATTCTTCTTCCCAATAAACTTTGGCAACATGCCGTGCTCATTGGCCATTGAAGTAATTAACGATGGCGTGTTAAACGAAGATGAAAAGGCGACCCCAAAGATACTTACAAGCATCCAGAAAATAATAAAGGCATATCCCCACTTACCAATAGTGGTTCCGAGTCCTTTCGCAAGGGCACCTCCCAAAGCATTAGCCAGTGGTGTCGAGTAGCCGCCTAATTTAGTCCCGGAAAGTCCAACGGCAACGGTCATCATCAATGCATCCAAAATAGTTACACTAACCATGACTGCAATTAACACCCGAGGAATATTCTTTTCTGGATTCTTCATTTGCTTAGCAGCAATTGGTAAAAATGAAAAACCAGTAAAAAGATAAAAGATCGGGGTAAAGGCTTCACCAAAATGATGAATAAATGACATTGGTCCCTTTAAAGCTGCTTGGGGAATCACTGGTGAGAAGTTAGCTTTATGGATGAAGAAGACCCCAACGACAATAAAGATGATCAGCGTAAGGATCTTCGCAGCCGCTGATACATTATTAACCAGTTTAACAAGGCCGTGGCCGAAGAAATTAATAACTGCAAAGAGCACAATTAAGCCAAAAGCAGCGGCTCCATAGATAAGCGGCCGATTAAAGATTGGCAAAAAGTTCTTGAGGGTAGTTAATAAGGCAACAATTTCCGCTGAATGGGTACAGCAGCCTAAGAACCAGGTAAAAATCCCTAACTCATAACCGGTAAATCGGCCAAATGCATGATAAGAATAAAGCCATGCTGCACCTGAGCCGGTAAAACGACTAGAAAGATCGGCATAACATAGGGCGATCAATGAAACGGTTATTGCTGTACATAGCAAAACTGCTACAGCCGATAAGTTCATGTACCGATAAATAACAGATGGCAGTAAAAATGTTCCTGAACCAATTACTCCATTAATTCCTAAAAAGTAAATCGAAATGAATGATAGCTCTTTAGGTACTGATTTTTGATTACTGATAATGACCACTTAAATTTCTAAGAGATCAGCGGGCTTCATTAATGGGAAGTCCGCATCTTTAATACTATCGGGATTTGCAGAAGAGTAAAGGGCGCCTGCAAACTTGGCACCAGCTGCATGGGCGGCTTTCATATCATTGATCGTGTCTCCAACATAAACAGTAGTGGCGGGATCTGCTCCCATTTTATCCATTGCCGCTAAAATAGGATCTGGAGCTGGCTTATGCTTTTTAGTATCAGCAGACGTAATGGCAACCTTAAATAACTTTGCAAAGTCATATTTGTTAACGAAGTATTCTTGGTATTCGTCAGCGAGTTTTGAAGTTGCGATGGCGATCCTTGCATCTTCACGATTGGCAAGGGTATTAAGCATTTCCGGAATTCCTTCAATCACTTTTACTTGATCAGCACGTTGATAAGCCAGCTTAAACCAGTCTTGTTGGATCGCCGGAATTTCATCCTCACTAATTCCAGCAAGACGGAGGGCATCTTGTCCCGTAATACCAAATAAGTCATGCTTAGTTTGCTCTACTTTGTCGGGTGCAACTGGGTGACCATGTTGAGCTAAAACATCAATCATTGCTGGCATATACATATCAATAGTATCAATTAAAGTGCCGTCAATATCAAAAATAAAATTCTCAATCTTCTGTGCCATCTACTTTGGAGTCTTTACATGCTCTGCAACATATTCTCGAGCCGTTTTTTCTGGCATTTGGTAAACATTAACGAGAGCGGCCACTATTTCTGACGGTGCAGTCTTTTGACTGGCTAAAAACTTAACTAATTTTTGTTTCGACTCTTCTCTTTCTTCTCGCCGTGCGTCCATTAAATCAAGCTCGAACTTCATAAAGCCTCGTCTCCTCTCTGGCTCCTGCTTAATCTTAATAATCTCGTCTTGAATCTTAGTAATAAACTTACTCTTATTGTCTACTCGATTACGCATCTACTCATCTTTAGTAAATTCTTTAGCCAAGGCATTAAAGATCACAACTGTCCGTTGGTCGCCTAATTTCAACTGATGATTACAAGTACACGCCATTTCAAACACATAACGGGCCCAACCATAGCCAAAATAATCAAAATCACAAAACATGAGCACATAGGTCGGATGAAGACTTAAATCGCGATAATCCTTGCCCGGCAAGAGTAATCCATGATCTATTTGCTCTTGACAATACCGCAAGCGATAAGGCAAATTCTGTCGGTCAGCTACCTGCATCTCAATAACAATAATGTTGCCATCTTCATCCTGCACATAAACATCATAACGGACGCGCCGGCCAGCTACGACATTAATATCTTTTTGAGTTGTTAACTGGACGATTTGAGTTGCCTTTAAATGGGGTAATGCACGATTAATCAATTCTAAACAAATTTCTTTATTCTGCATAACCATCCCGAACATTGGATCACTCGTAATAGTCATCTTTTCCCACTTTTCGAGGGCCTTTTCATAGTTCTCTGGCAATTTCTTACACATTCAATTATAGTTATCAATCAAAATTAACGTCTGAATTTTGATGAATTTTACTTGTTTATTGCCTTTGACCACACAAGAGTCCCTTTCTCGTTGGTAAATCTTATCATGTCTACCAGGATTCATAGAAATCGTCTTGGCACCATCTCTTATAATTACCCTTTGGGGACCATTTACTATTGCATCCCTTTTTCTAACATAAAGCGAGTAATGTTTGTTTTGACGATATAATTTTTTGGCTTTCTTTAAGCTTACTACTTTAAGTGGTCGGGCTCCCTGCGCGTCTCTTCCAATATATGCAATACTGAAATGTTGGCGCAATAAAGTGTTTGTAGCGTTAAAAATATAATAATCATTATAGAGTACTTTTTTATCTTTATCGAAGTATCTAAATTCTAGTGCTTCAGTCTTATTTGGAGTCAATCATTTAGTAATCCCCATTGAAGAGCTGTGCATTGCCATTCGCTTATCGGGATAGAGTTTCTTAGCTAGGGCGGTTACCGCTGTCGGTGCTTCACCAAAGCCGGCCGTAATCAATGCGACTTTCCCCGGGTAGGTCACACCATCCCCGATCGCATATACCCCTTCAACACTGGTCTCCATCATTGAATCGACTTTGATCAAGTTGCGCTCTGCTGCTAAGTCAAGGGACCACTGATTTAAGGCCGCATTGTTAGAAGTAAAGCCATAGTTAACCACAATCTTATCCACATTCAATTGTGCTTCGTCGTCACTACGCATCT